>DQGZ01000068.1 GCA_003531345.1 Alphaproteobacteria bacterium
CTTTGGAACTTCTAAAAGCTATAGTGAGAGAAAAATATATAATTAATTCACATTTTTTTCAATCACTTTTAAAATTTACGACAATGAATTTCACAGTTGTTTCACGCGATTTAAAAAAAATCGCCGCAGGAGAAAAATATATATTCTCCTCAACAATCATTTTTCAAACAATCAAAGAAGCGCTTGGTTTTGAAACACTTTTAGTAAGCCAAGATGTAGTCTTTGAATCAACAACAAAGGAAAACATAACCACCGTAAAAATCGAAAGGGTGACATTGACTAAGGAGGTTGTTGAGAAAATTACGAAATTTATGATTGGGGAAGGCGAAAACGAACTGTAATCTTCAAAAAACAAAATAAGTAAACTTTTAGTTTCTTAACCTCGCATTGCGGGGTTTTCTTTTGCCTAAATTTTCCTGTATCCGTCATTGCGAAAAAATTGGCAGATGGCAATTTTTGAAGCAAACCAGAATAGATAAAATTCAGTAAGAATTTTATCGTACGCCATTTAACTCACAACTTGATTGTTTCGCCCAAGCGCTCGCAATGACGGCAATTTTAACCCCTCTTCAAAATCTCATCTAACTTTCCTTCTTTATCTAGTGCTATTGTGTCGTCACAGCCGCCAGTGTGAACGCCGTTGATGAAAACTTGAGGAACGGTACGCTTACCGCCTGATTTGGTAACCATTTCCATTTGCAGGTTAGTATCATTGGTAATATCAATTTCTTTTGTTACTTCATATCCCTTACGCTTAAGATATTCCTTAATTTTTGTGCAATAAGGGCAATAGTCTTTTGTGTATAATATTATTTCTGGCATTTTTAAGTTGTTAGTTACTAGTTGTTAGTTATTAGTAGGGACGTGAAAAACGAGCAACGAAAATTAATGAATGATATTGAAAAAAAAGTTGAAGAATTAGAAAAGCGAATAGATAAGCTAAAATTAGAAACTATTGAAAAACCGATAGAGAAAAAATCTGGTATTACGGGTGAAAAGGTGTTGGCTGAAATGATAGCTGGGCTTTTGTTTGGATTTATTTGTGGCTGGTATATAGATGAATATTTTGATACAAAACCACTTTTTTTATTAATAATGATATTTTTAGGACTTGCAGGTTCAATTTATAATATTTATAAGGAAACCGAAAAATGAGGTTCTAGGTGTTAGGTTTCAGGTGTCAGAATTATCCTGAAACCTGATATCTGAAACCTGAAACCTAAAAATAATGGCTGAAACACATAACCCACTCGCACAATTTGAGATTAAAAAACTGTTGGATATTGACGTAGCAGGCTATGACATTAGCTATACTAATTCGTCAATGATGCTTACTTTTATAGTTATAGCTATAGTTGGTTTGCTATTTGCTGGCACTCGCAATATATCATTAATACCAAGTAAAATTCAGGCATTTGTTGAACTTATATATGAGTTTATTGCCAACATGCTTAGCCAGAATGTGGGTAAGGAAGGGTTAAAATATTTCCCGCTTATCTGTAGTATATTCCTGCTTATATTGGGTTGTAACCTAGCTGGCATGATACCTTACGCCTTCACGGTAACCAGCCATATTGCGGTTACTTTTGCCTTTGCATTCTTCATGTTCATTGTCGTTAATATTATTGGCTTTGCACGCCATGGTTTACATTACCTCGCATTATTTGCCCCAAGCGGTATACCAAAGGCTATGCTACCTATAGTTTCCGTTATTGAAATAGTATCTTTCCTTATCCGTCCGTTCTCTTTAGCTATTCGTTTAGCAGCAGCGATGAGTGCAGGGCACTTAGTTACTAAAATATTTGCATTATTCGTTATATCTCTTGGCTCTATCTCAATCTTTTTTGGGATATTTCCCGTATTGTTCATATCGGCTCTTACGGCGCTGGAGATATTAGTGTGTTTTATTCAGGCGTTTATTTTTTCAATTCTTATTTGCATTTATTTAAATGATGCAGTAAACATGCACTGATTTTTTTTCAGGGGCAACCCTTTTATATTAATAAACTTTGGAATTAGGCTGAATTTTGAAGTTGCACCATGCGGAGTTTACATATTAGTAAATGACAAGTGGCAAAACAAAAAAATTCTAAGCATAATTTTAAAGGAATTAATATAAATTTATTAACTTAACTTATTGAATTAAAAATGGAACTTGAAGTTTTAAAATATATCGGCGCTGGTTTATCATCTATTGGCCTTATTGGTGCTGGTATCGGTGTTGGTTTAGTATTCTCTGCTTACTTAAGCGGTGTTGCACGTAACCCTTCTGCTGAAAGCAAATTGAAAGGTTTAACTTTCGTTGGTGGTGCATTTGCGGAAGTTCTTGGTCTTCTTGCTTTCGCTACGTCAATGATAATCATCTACGGTTAATCAATAAATTAAGTAATAGAGGTTATAAAAGCTATAAAAGTAATGAAGATTTAAGCATTTATTACCTTTATTACTTCTACACCTCTATTACAAAATAGTAATTTTTATGCCTCAAATAAGTCAGATAGATAGTTTTCTGTCCCAGATTTTCTGGTTCTTCTTGGCTTTTGGTATTATATATTATTTCGTTTTGAAAATAATGTCTCCCAAGGTCTCTTCAGTTATAGCGGAAAGGGAAAATATAATTACTTCTGATATTGCAGCGGCAGAAAATATGAGGGGTGAGGCCGCTAAAACCACTTCAGACCTTGAGAAGGCGCTTGCAAAATCCCGTTCTGTGTCGCAAAAAATAATCTCTGATGCTGAAAAATCAGCCAAGGATAATTACAACAGCCAGATAAAAGATGTTGAACAAAAGTTTAAAGCAGATTTCCAAAACACTGAAAATGAGATAATTTCAGCTAAGAAAAAGGCTATTGAGCAATTAAATAAGGATGCTGTATCGTTCGTTGAGCAAATATTAAACAAACTGGCTGGCTTGAATATCAAGAAAGAAGTGATAGAAAAGGTTTTAACAAATAAATAATCGCTTATGTTACATGATCCTAAATTCTGGGTTGCGGTATCTTCTACGATATTTTTTATTGCGGCGTTCAAGCCTATAAAAAATGCTATCGCTAAAATGATAAATGACAGAATAGTTAAAATAAAAAGCGATATAGAGGAAGCGGCGCTCCTTAAAAAAGAGGCACTTGAACTGTTACACGAAGCTGAAACTAAGCTTGCAAGCGTTGAAATTCAAGCAAAAGGAATACTAACTAATGCGCAGGAACAGGCTGACCTGATAGTTAAAAATACACAGGAAAAACTTGCGAAAGACATTGAAACTCGCAAGAATATAGCTCTTCAGAAGATAAAAAGCCTTGAAGAAAGCGCAGTTGAGGAAATCAAGAAAAAAGTTTCATCAGTTACCTTGTTCGCAGTTCAAACCATAGCTGAAGAAAACCTTGATGAAGAAACTCTGGACAGATTATCTATAGCATCGATTGAAAAATTACCAAAAAATTTCCATTAATTAAAAATCTGGCTATATTGTACTGAAAATGTACAAATAATCAGTGCTTGCATTTAACTTGGTTCATTTTAGTAGGTCTATTACTATGTTTTGTTCCTAATAGTTCTCATTCATCCGCATGGGTGCGTGATAAAGGGCAAGGCGTGGTTTATTATAATACATATCTTTCTGAATATTCAAAATTCTACCAGCGTAATGGTAACCGTAAAAGCCAGCCAGCTTTTTATAAAGTGGAGTTTAAGCCATATATAGAATATGGTTTAACTGATATTTATACTATAGGCTTTTCCCCTTCATTACAAGCGGTGGGTGTAGATGCAGGAATAGCGGCAGACCAGAATTTTGCTCTGCAATATGCGGAATTCTATTTTAAGAACAACCTTTACTATTCAGGCAATTTTGCCGCAAGTTTAGAGAATGTTTTGGAAGTTCCAGGTTTTTATAGCACCCGTGAAACGCCAACTTTTGGCAAGAAGGATTATTTTTTATTCTCTAAAGTAAATGGTGGTTATGGCTATTCTATTTTTGATAATCTGGGTGGTTTCTTTCAGGTTGGTGCGGGTATACGTAACCGCTTCCATGATTATTTTGGCAGTGATAGTGGTAGCCAATTTAAATATGACCTGACCGTAGGCTTAAAATATGCCAGTAATGAATTCTTTATCCGTTATGATTCAACCAGTAGTTTAACTGGTTATAAAAACCAATTCAATCTGTTGGATAGGTTCGGTTATAAGTTAAGTAAGCTGGAAATAGCGGCCTTACGGAATTATAACCCACAAACTGCCTTCGAAATGGGCTATAGTTTTGATTTCAGTGGCAGAAGCACAGGCAGCGGCGAAACGGTAAAAATATCAATTATAAATAAGTTCTAAAAATATTATATTTACATAACTGTACTAATATTATACAACCTTGAGTGTATACAAATGTTGTAGAAGATTTGCACCAAACTCCAGAAATATCTAATTTAAGGATAGGCGAATAC
>DQGZ01000103.1:0-2150 GCA_003531345.1 Alphaproteobacteria bacterium
TAGGTTTTCAATTGAACTAGTAAAAAAATTTGAGCCAGATAATTACAAAAACCCTTTCAGTGGAGGCAGTGAGATGATTGATGCTGATTATTTACTCATGTTGCAGGTAATCGGAGGAGTAGGGCAGGGCAATAAAGGCGAGCAATTATATGAATATTTTACTTCACAACTTAAAATTTTTGAAAATGAAATTGCCTATGCTTCAGAAAATATAAACAACCCTGAAGATATTATAAAACTGCGCCATTCTGTTTCTGGAGCTTCCACTAAATATGCGGTTTCATTAGGTGGTGCGGTGAAACATAGGGTAACACCAGACCTATCAGTTTCCCCCAAAAATATCCTTCCCTTTATTAATGATGTTAAGAATTATTGTGCTGCAAATTCATATGAAGCGGCAATATTCGGGCATATTGGCATTGGTAGTTTTCATATCCATATTTTTTCTAGAATTTCTCTGGGAAGTAAAAAAGATGACCTGATAACTAACCTGTTTGATATAACAAAAAAATATAATGGTAGTTGCTGGAGTGAGCATGGAATAGGCACTGCAAATGCAAAACATTACAAAAAATATACCGCACCCCAATATATTGACGAGTGGCTTTCGTATAAAAATAAATACGACCCCAACAATATACTAAGCCCCAGAAGTAATGGGTTTTTTTGCTAAAATTTTAGCCCATACAGTTTCGTGGAAAAAATATACGACGCTTTGTACCATAGGCTCTAATAATGAAATAGCTGTGGAGGCAATAAAGCTGCCAGTTATCAGGTAAGCAACTATAAATGCCACGGTTATGTGCAATATGCTGTATGTCGCAGTTTTCTTAAGCTGTACCATAAAAAAATATATATATTGATAATTACTATCAATATAACATAAATTGCAGATAGATAAAATTGATTGTTGTAATGGTGATGATAGTTTCTGGCTATGACTGGCAATAAATCTTAGTATGCCTGAAATATGTTAGGACCCCAATAAAATGCCTGTTTAAATCCTCAAAAATGCTCCGCCTGACCATTAATATCTAGCTTGCTCTATACATGCTGCCCATTTCATATCGGCTTCTACCATCATGTTGGCTAATTTTTCTAACCCTACTTTTGGTTTCCAGCCTAATATTTTGCGTGCTTTTGAGCTGTCACCAAGTAGCACATCAACTTCCGCAGGGCGGTAATGAACAGGGTTTATTTTTATGATGGTCTTTCCGCTTTTGCAATCAATGCCGATTTCGTTCTCCGCTTTGCCTTGCCACTCAATATCAAAGCCAATCTGTTTTGCTGCCAATATAACAAAATCTCTGATGGATGTTGTTTCACCAGTTGCAAGAACGTAGTCATCAGCTTTAGGTTGCTGAAGCATTAAATACATACCTTCAACATAATCCCCAGCAAAGCCCCAGTCACGGGTTGAATCCATATTGCCAAGTTCCAGAATGTCACGCTTTCCATAATGGATCTCCGCAAGATGCTTAGTTATTTTTCTGGTAACAAATTCTTCACCCCGAAGTGGTGATTCATGGTTGAATAAAATACCTGAAGAAGCGTGCATATTATAAGACTCACGGTAGTTAACCACTATCCAGTGACCATATAATTTTGCAACCGCATACGGGCTGCGTGGGTAGAACGCTGTTGTTTCAGACTGCTTTTCTTCCTGTATCTTGCCAAACATTTCAGAAGTGGAAGCCTGATAGAATTTTGTTTGTGGGCTTGTTTGCCTTATCGCTTCAACAAACCTTGCCACTGCAATACCATCAACATCTGCGGTATATAAAGGTTGGTCAAAAGATGCCCGAACAAAGCTTTGGGCGGCTAAATTATATATTTCATCAAACTGATATTTCTGAACCAAGTTAAAAATATTGTGCGGTTCAGTAAGTTCAAGGTCAACAAATCTTATGTCCTTGTACACCCCTAAATATTCAAGCCTCCAAGCTATTTCAGATGAGGTTCTGCGCTTGGTGCCATAAACCTCATAGCCTTTTTCCAGCAATAATTTTGAAAGATATGCCCCATCTTGACCAGTAACCCCTGTAACTAAAACTTTTTTTGCCATTGCTATTTTAATATTTAACTTTTGGGAGTAATAAATTTAAAATCATATAAGTCAATTATCAATCAGCGTGTCTTTTATTATTGCA
>DQGZ01000103.1:2417-2774 GCA_003531345.1 Alphaproteobacteria bacterium
AGCGTGTCTTTTATTATTGCATTGTAGAAAAAATGAACTCAGTAAAAAACATCTTATTTGATATAGCTTTGCTGGGGCAAAGCCATTCTAATAATAACATAAAAACTGGCATTAACCGTGTTAACCATGAGTTGCTAGCGCACTTACATCATTATAATTCTATAAAAATTTATTTTTATACCAGCGCAGGTAATGCTGAAGATTGCCTCTCTTACCTTAAAGCTAATGGTTTTGATTGTTCAGATTATGTTGAACTTAACCCCTTTTCTTCATTGCTTCAAACATTTAAGAGAGAGAAAAAACTTTTAAAGAGTTCGATTGAAAATTTTCAAGGATTTAAAAAAGTTAAGTCTTATA
>DQGZ01000127.1:0-2028 GCA_003531345.1 Alphaproteobacteria bacterium
TTGACTTCAATAATGACCTAGCACAGGAGATGGGGCTGGATTTTAATGTGGGGGAATATACCGCATATTTTTCTGGAAACCGCACTTTGAAAGGCGCTTCAGTTATTTCCGCAGTATATGCTGGGCATCAGTTCGGAACTTATGTTCCTCAGCTTGGAGATGGCAGAGCGCATTTGCTTGGTGAAATAGAGTCAAAGAAAAATGGCAACAGCTATGAAATACAACTCAAAGGCAGTGGCAAAACTCCATATTCCCGTTTTGGAGATGGTAAGGCGGTTTTGCGCTCCTCCATTCGAGAGTATTTGGTGGCGGAGGCTATGCACTATTTGGGCGTGCCAACAACCCGTTCGCTGTGCATAATAGGCAGTGATGAAAATGTAATGCGTGAAGGAATAGAGAAGGGGGCCATGGTAACGCGTGTTGCGCCAAGCTTTCTAAGGTTTGGAAATTTCCAGTTCTTTTCGCATACCAAAAAAGATGAGGCGGCAACCAAAATATTACTGGATTATGTAATAGCAAAATTTTACCCGAGACTTCTTAATTCTGAAAATACCTACCAGAAATTTTTCTATGAAGTGGTTTCATCTACAGCAAAATTAATGGCTAAATGGCAAGCTTTTGGCTTTACCCACGGTGTAATGAATACAGATAATATGAGTATATTATCACTCACTATTGATTATGGCCCGTATGGTTTTATGGACGGGTTCAACCCTAATTTTATTCCCAATTGTTCTGACCATAGCGGCAGGTATTCCTATGTTAACCAGCCGCAGATAGGCTTGTGGAACCTGCACGCACTGGCATATGCGCTGCACCCGATATTAAACCACGATCAGGCGCAGGAGATATTGCAGTTATATAAAAATATACTGGTGCGGGAATATACCAACATTATGCGCCTTAAGCTTGGCTTCCAGAAGGAGCGCGGGAAAGATAAACAAACAATAGAAAATTTGGTAAGGATAATGTCTGGTTTTGAAGCGGACTATACCCTGTTCTTCCGTTACCTTTCCAATTATGACCTAGGAGGCGACAGAGGGCAGATATATTCATTGTTCAAAAAAACTTCCGAGATAGAAGAATGGCTGAATGATTATGAAATAAGGGTAAAACAGGAAGGCTGGCCTGAAATGAACCGTGATGAGGAGAAACTCAACATCAGGCGGAAATATAAAATGAAGCTGGCCAACCCCAAATATATCCTGCGTAATTACATGGCTGAAACAGCTATAAGAATGCTGAATTACAGTGGTGACATAAGTGAGGTAAAGCGCCTTCGGGAGATATTAAAATACCCTTTTGATGAGCAGCCAGAAAATGACGCCTATGCACAATTACCACCCGAATGGGCAAATGAAATAAGTATCAGTTGTAGTAGCTGAAATTTTTTATATTCCACTCTTGAAATCATAAAATGCTGTTCCTAAATAATTTCTTGTAAGCTGCCTTATGGGGCTTACTGGGGCGGTAATTTTACCGTTTCATATTAACAACAATTCTTGCTTAAATTTAAAAGGAGGATTTTATGAATGCAAACTTTTCACTAACACCATTATTCCGTTCATCTGTTGGGTTTGACAGATTCAATGATCTGTTCGAATCTGCCTTTAACGGGGTTGATAATGTTCCAAATTACCCGCCTTACAATATTGTAAAGCAAGGTGATGATAAATATGAGATAACTCTTGCCGTTGCAGGCTTTAAGGATAAAGACGTACAGATAGTTGCCAACGGTAATAGCCTAACGGTAACTGGCAAGGTTGAGGAAAAAACCTCAAAAGAAGACGACAAAGATGGCGCACATTTCCTACACAGAGGAATTGCAACCAGAAGCTTTGAGCGCAAGTTCAGCCTAGCAGATCACGTGGTGGTTAAAGAGGCTGCCCTGCAAGATGGGCTGTTACAGATAAAGCTGGAAAGAATAGTGCCAGAGGAATTAAAGCCACGCATAATTCCAGTTAGGCGCTGTTCTTAGAATAACGCAGTAGTTAGCATTTTTTGCCATAACCCTTTGGGCTGCTATTA
>DQGZ01000127.1:2283-2771 GCA_003531345.1 Alphaproteobacteria bacterium
CCATAACCCTTTGGGCTGCTATTAAATTCAGCATATAGCTACAGTAAATTTTGATTGAATAGAACCACAATTAAATGCAAAATTTGCTTTGCTCTCTGCTGAATTTAATCAAGCAGCAATTATTTAAATATTTTAAGAACAGTGCCTAATAAAAAACTTGAACATAAAAAGTAAGTGCTTAGTGATAGTGCTTGGTGATTTATATAAATATCACCAACACTATTCACCAACACTAATCACTAAATGACAAAACCAGTTATACTTTGCATACTTGACGGATTTGGCACTAAACGCGGTGGCAAATATGACGCCATAACAGCGGCAAAAACTCCGAATTTTGACAGGTATTTTGCAACCCTGCCAAGTAGTGAGTTGGAAACCTATGGGCTTGCCGTTGGCTTGCCTGAAGGGCAGATGGGTAATAGTGAGGTTGGGCATATGAACATCGGCGGTGGCAGGATAGTTTTCCAGCAATTGCCACGCATATA
>DQGZ01000132.1 GCA_003531345.1 Alphaproteobacteria bacterium
GCAAGCAACCCACTGATACTAAATTTAGAAGCCTTTTTTTCTAACGAAGAAACTTTAACTGATTTTGTTTTTGGTTTTTCTTTGCTAAGATTTTCAGAGTTTTCTTTTTCTTCTGAAATTTTATTTATCACTTCATCTAACTCTTTCTTTTGACTGTTAGGAGATTCCTCTGGCTTGTTATTTTTATCAGCTATTGCTACAGGAGCTTTTTCAGGTGCAGAATTTTTTTTGTCAGCCAAAGATGCTGGTAAATTACTTTCAGTTTTAGAGGAAGCTGATGGTTTTACCTCTTCACAGTGAGCAGAAAAAGCAACTGACATTACAACAGAAAGGGCAATTAAATAAGGTTTTTTTAAAAAACTGTTCATTTTAGCTATGTAAAAGTTAAAGTATTGAAGGATATTATCCTAATACACAATTTCAGCTATATATGGAAGGCGGAAACACAATCAAGGAAAAACTTTTAAAACTAAGGCAGGATAAACTAAAAAGTTTAGTCAGGAATTTCATATTTTTAAGCATTGTACTTACAGTAATAGGCGTTGCTTTCATCAGCATGCAGATGAAAAATGTCTTTTTGTTCTGCGTAGGGGCTCTGATACCAACATTTTCTTCAATTATTTTAGACCGAAAGCCTGGACGTTTTTCAACAAAGATACTAAGCTCATTCAACCTTACTGGTATTTGCCCTTACCTGATCGCAATATTTTCAAGTGGCAGCCCAGACGCATCAGCAATTGACATCATATATAATCCAACATCATGGGTGGTTATATACGGATTTTCAGCAGTTGGCTGGGGAATAATTTATGTTATACCTCAAATTACTCTGGTTTTCCTTGAAATTAAGTCTAGATATATGGTCAAAAAAATTGACTCCTTCCAGCAAGAGCTGATAAATGAATGGGGGGAAGAAGTAGCAAAATAGATATTAGATATTAGAAGTTAGTTTTTCATCATTTCCTTTATATATTTTCTATATATCTAATGCCTAACTTCTAATGCCTATATCAAATGAGTGATATTTTAAAAAACATCTGTGATGACAGGTTGGCTTTTCTTGAACAGGAAAAGGCAAAGATAGGTTTCAGTGAAATTAGAAAGCTGGCAGAAGCAATAAACCGTAGCCACAAGGTTTTTGCCAGTGCAATAAAACTCAAAAACCGTTATAATAAGCCTGCACTAATAGCCGAAGTTAAGAAAGCCAGCCCAAGCAGGGGAATAATACGGGCAGATTTTAATCCTGTTGAAATAGCTTTAAGCTATGAAAATGCTGGTGCAGCATGTATATCAGTTTTAACGGAAGAAAAATATTTCAGTGGCAGTGATGAATATTTAAAAGAAATACGACAGCATGTAAGTCTTCCCATATTGCGTAAAGATTTTATTCTGGATGAATATCAGATATATCAATCTAAAATTCTGGGTGCAGATTGCATATTGTTAATAGTTGCAGCACTTGACCTAGATAAAATGAAATATCTGGAGCAGGTGGCAATTGCTAATAACCTTGATGTACTGGTGGAAGTGCATGATGAATATGAGCTTGAAGATGCGCTACAACTGGAGACTGAATTGATCGGGGTTAATAATAGAAACCTAAAAACTCTGGAAATAACACTAGATACCTCCCGCAGGTTAGCAACACAGATACCGAAAGATAAAATCAGCGTATGTGAAAGCGGCATATATAAAAATAGTGAAATAAAAGAGATGATGAAATTCGGTTATAGCGCTTTCTTGGTAGGTGAAAGCCTGATGCGTAATGATAATATTGAGCAAGCAACCAAAGAGTTACTGGATATTTAAACTTTTTCTGCTTATATTCCCTGCAAAAAATCTGGTTAAATTATGTCTGATAAATTTAAGGTTGCAGGAAAGGAATATAGTTCAAGGCTACTGGTAGGCACTGGCAAATATAAGGATTTACAGGAAACAGCAGATGCAATTAAGGCAAGCGGTGCGGAGATAGTTACGGTGGCAGTACGCAGGGTTAATTTAAGCAAGAAAGATGAACCAATGTTGCAAGACTATATTGACCCCAAAAAATATACCTACCTTCCCAACACCGCAGGTTGCTACACAGCAGAAGAAGCAATAAGAACATTAAGGTTAGCGCGTGAGCTAGGAGATTGGAATTTGGTGAAGCTGGAAGTTCTGGCCGACCAAAAAACCCTTTACCCGAATGTTATTGAAACTGTTGAAGCGGCAAAAGTGCTTATTAAAGATGGTTTTGAAGTGATGGCCTACACATCCGATGACCCGATAATTGCTAAAATGCTGGAAGATGCAGGTTGTTGCGCCATAATGCCGTTAGGCGCGCCAATTGGTAGCGGGCTTGGTTTGCAGAACCCGCTTAATATCAAATTCATTATTGACCAATGCAAAGTACCTGTTCTGGTTGATGCAGGTGTTGGTGTGCCAAGTGAAGCAGCGCAGGCAATGGAACTTGGCTGTGATGCAGTCCTGATTAACACAGCAATAGCAGAAGCAAAAGACCCGATATTGATGGCAGAAGCAATGAAACTGGCAGTAGATAGCGGCCGAAAAGCATTCTTAGCAGGGCGTATGCAGCGCAAATTCTTCGGTGCCCCATCATCACCAGTATTGGGAATGATTTGATATTTAATATTTGATTTTATCATTTAACATTAGTAACATTGACCATTATCAATTTTAAAATAATAGATTTTGTTTAGTGTCAACCAGAACAAAATGTAGTGGGGTCTTATGCAATTTAAAAAAATTCTATTTTTAACTAATACAAATGACAACGAATCATTACTTCAGGAAGTAATAAGATTAGTAGAAAATGACAATTCAAGCTTAGTGATAATGGCAACTTATCCAAGCTTACCGTCTAATTTTAGCTCTCACAAAACTTCTTATGAAGAGTTTTTAATTGCGAAAATTAGAGAGCAGGTTTCCAAAGTCAATA
>DQGZ01000197.1 GCA_003531345.1 Alphaproteobacteria bacterium
GTAATGAAATAGACATCAAGGTGAACCTTGGCGTAGGGAAGGGCAGGGCGATTGTTTACACTATTGACCTCACCCACCAATATATAAGTATCAATGCTGACTATAGAAGTTAGTGATTAGTATCAGTAACCACTGCTTATCCAATACTCTTATGGCTCATGATTGAAGCATAGGTAGCACGGAACACGTAATAAGCCATGCCAAACAGGCACAGGAACAGGGTGATGTTATACATGCGCTTGGGGTAGCTTGCTTCCTGTTCAACCGTTGGGCCAGTAATAACCACAAGTTTTTTTAAATTCTGCACAGATTCACTGCGAATTTTTTCCTGCGCTGAAAGGGCGGAGCGATAACTGCTGGAAGCAAATTCAAGCTTCCGTTCCAGGTTTTTTTGCTGGAACAGCATGTCATTGTCGCTGGTGACGCTGGAATCAACGATGATTTTCTCTTTTAATTCCTGTATCTGTTTGTTTAGCACCCTTAGTTCATGCTTGAGTTTTTTTATTGGTTTTGCAGTCTCTCCCTCAAATTCCACCCTGCTTGCAAGTTCAACTTCTTTGGTGTTCTTCTGTTTTTCAAGTTCACCTATCATCTGGATGGTGTTGTTTACTTCAGTTGTTGGGTCAGCTACGTTGAAGCGCTGCTGTATCTTCTGCATAGATTTTTGAATATCAATTATCTTTTCTTCTGCGTTTGAAACTTCAACCCTGATAAATTCCAGTTGTTCAATTGCTACTTCTTTTGAAAGCCTGTTTATGAATTGTTCACTGGAGTTGATTATTTTTGCCAAAATCTTTCTGGAATCCTCCGCACGGAAGGACTGAACCTCAATAGTAATTATACCATTTGCAGCATCATGGGAAACTTTTGTTCGCCCAAGGAAATATCTGTGCAGGTCATCAATGCCAGCGGAAGAGGAAAGCCTAGAAAAAATATCAATATTCTGGAATAGCTTCAATATGGTGGAAAAGGAAAATTCAGAAAAACGGACGGAAGCCCTGCGTGAATATATTTTTCTCAAGTCAACTTCGTTATCAAGGAATTGAAGCATTTCAATTGACTTTATATGTTCCGCAACAATAGCGGAATCAATGCTGTTAACGCCTTGCCCGCCAGATAGTGACATGGCTGAAGCCTCTTGTATGTGCCCTTGGTTTATAACTATTTTTGCAAGGCTTATATATCTGTCAGGCTGTATGAGTAGTAAATAAAAAACAGTAATAAGAACCAATCCCAACGTTATTGGTCTAATTTTCTGTAGTACCCGTATCTTTTTCTCCTGTAACTTCAAAAGCGCTTTTAGCTTAGAGAAGGTAAGCCATATGTTTTTGTTGAGTTTATTCATCTAATATTTTTTTCCAGTTAACTGAGTAATAAAATAAACCTATAAATAAGCAAGTAAATGAAAATATGGCAAGGTATGAAAGGCTTACATAAGGAGAGTGGAAGCTTTCCTGATAACCCTCACGTACCAGTTGTATAGCATTTATGATTGGGTTTAGCAGTAGGTAATCCCTGTAGGCTTCAGGTATGATGTTAATTGAGAAGAAGATACCCGAAACTAAATAAAGCGGGCGGAAGCACATGGTAACTATTCTACTTACTTCGTCTTTGAAACATTGTGCAACGGAAGTAAATAAACCAATGCCCAAAGCCATTATAAATAGTAGGAAATTGGCAGCAAGGAACAGCAGGAAATTATCAAAATGAACGTCATATCCAATGAAGTAAAACGCAATGATAAGAACTATTGAGCAGCCAATATTAATATTCAGCTCAAGGAATGCTCTGGCAAGAACAAGGTCAATCGGGCGCACTGTTCGCAAGTAAAAAATAGCAGAGCCAGTACTCAAACATTGTGTAGTTTTGGAGATAACGTTTTTAAATAAAAGCCATGGCATAATACCAGACATTACAAAAAGCGGGAAATCAAAGCTTCCAGAATCTTTTTTTGAGAAAGCGTAAAATATAACCGAAAGCACAGTTACGTGAACAATGGGCTCAACTAAAGCCCATAAATAACCGATGCTATAACGCCCAAAACGGGCCATCTGCTCGCGTAGGTATAGCGCGAATATCACATCCTTTTGTTGTTTTAAGGTGGCTAGTAGCATTTAGTTAATCATTGCCTAATTCTAATTATTAAAGCGCCATTTATAAGGTGGAGCATAGAGTTGTTTTTTGAAGGCCTCAGAGGGGTCGAGGCACTTGTCTTAGGGTATTATTTACCAGATTTTGAATGAAGTCCAGATTTTGTTGAGTAATTTTATTTGTTTAAGAAGATTGGAGCAATTATGAATTACTACAATCTATTCTAGAAAATTAATTAATTATAATGTTTTTTAACATTTCGTAACATTGTTTAAGGTTAAACCCTTCCATTGGTTTCTGGTTTAAAAACTCTTCAAGCTTGGCGTTATATTTTATCGCCTCATCAATTTCTGGGTCGCTTCCTTTTCGATAAGCTCCTAGGCGTATCATCTCACTCATGTCATCATAAGTTGAAAGAAGTTTTTTTGCACGAGTAACAATACTATTCTCTTCATCATTATTGCAGTCTGGCATTGTTCTGGAAACGCTACGCAAAACATTGATAGCTGGGTATCTACCGCGTTCGGCTATTTTTCTATCCATTACAATGTGCCCATCTAAAATTCCACGCACT
The DNA here is from genome assembly GCA_003531345.1 of Alphaproteobacteria bacterium. Taxonomy (GTDB): domain Bacteria; phylum Pseudomonadota; class Alphaproteobacteria; order Rickettsiales; family UBA8987; genus UBA8987. The sequence goes on from DQGZ01000197.1 coordinate 2,666, forward strand.
GTATCTGCTATTGGCTCATTCATATCATCACCTTCAACCAAAACAGTGAACAAACCAGTTATACTTCCTTTTTCGGTTGCGGCGCCTGGTCCGGCACGTTCCAGTAGTTTTGGCATTTCAGCGAATACCGAGGGTGTATAACCTCTGGTTGCTGGTGGTTCACCACTTGCCAAGCCTATCTCACGCTGAGCCAGTGCAAAGCGTGTAACAGAGTCAATGATGCATAAAACTTTTTTCCCCTGATCACGGAAATATTCAGAGACCGTAAGGGTGAGGAGAGCCGCCTGCCTTCTCATTAGCGCTGATTCATCAGATGTGGCGGCGATTATAACCGCTTTCTTTATCCCTTCTTCGCCTAAATATTTATGTAAAAATTCCTGTAATTCCCTGCCACGTTCACCCACTAAGCCAATTACCTTAACATCAGCTTCACTGAATTTTGTTAGCATGGAAACCAGCATTGACTTACCAACGCCAGACCCCGCAAAAATTCCCATACGCTGCCCAGTACAAAGGGTGGTAAAAACATTCATTGCTTTAACCCCAAGGTCAAGCTTGCCTGCAACCAAACCTCTTTTATGGGCTGGTATTGGCGGGTTGCGTAAAGGGTAGGGGGTGGTGCCATTCTCAAGTACGCCTTTTTCATCAATCGGCTTGCCAAGCGCATTGAGAACCCGCCCCAGCCATTTTTCATGTGGGTAGAAATGTGAGGAGTTTTCTTCCAATTCAACAATGCAGCCAGAATTCACATAGGAAATGTCGTAGAACGGCATCACGATACATTTATCATCATCAATTGCGGTTACTTCACATAGATAGCGTTTATTTTTTGTGCAGATAATGGTGCATTTGTCGCCAACACTTACCTTTCCTTCAAGCCCTACAACTTCAATCATCAAGCCATTAATCGCCTTTACCCGCCCAAATGGTTTTGTAACTGCTATTGATGAAAGTTTGTTAATAAGTGATTGCATTTGTAGTTGATTATATTCAAACTGCACTCTGCGTTCAATTTTTAAAATAAACAAGCAAAAGTATATTGCCTATTATCATTGCCTAACATCTATCAATTTGTTTTTTGTATGAAATAATAATTATTTTTAAAAATACCTCTTTACAAGTGAAAAAAGATTATGTATGTAGCGCCTCCTTTCTAATAAAATTGAAAAAGCTATTTAAATGTTAGGTCAAAAAATAAGAATTAAGTTAAAGGCGTTTGATCACAGGCTTATTGATCAATCGGCTAAAAGCATAGTTGAAACAGTTCGTAGAACTGGTTCAGTTTCTCGTGGGCCGATCCCACTTCCTCGCAAGCGTGAGGTATTCACAGTTAACAGGTCTCCACACGTTGATAAGAAATCTCGTGAGCAGTTTGAGGTTAGAACTCATGCTCGCCTTATTGACATTGTAGACACCAACCCACAAACATTAGACGCTCTCGGTAAGCTTGACTTGCCAGCTGGCGTTGAAGTGTTCGTGGAAGTAATGCAGGAGGCAGCGTAGTTTTATGCGTACAGGTTTACTTGCAAAAAAATTAGGTATTACCAGAATATTCGGTGACGCAGGGAAGCATATCCCAGTTACTTTATTCAAGGTTGATGGCAATCAGGTTATTACCGTAAGAACTGAAGATAAGGACGGCTATAATGCGGTTCAGCTTGGCTTTGGTGAGAGGAAGTTGTCTCGCACTAGCAAGCCTCAAAAGGTTACTTATGCTAAGAAGGGTCTTTCTCCTAAGCAGCATTTGAAAGAGTTTAGGGTTTCTAAAGAAAATTTACTTAAAGAAGGTGATGTTATATCTCCTGCTCATTTTGTTGTGGGTCAGAAGGTTGATGTTTCTGGTGTTACCGTTGGTAAAGGTTTTCAGGGTGTTATGAAGCGTCATAATTTTGCTGGCTTGGAAGCTTCTCACGGTGTTTCTATATCTCACCGTTCTCATGGTTCAACTGGTCAGCGTCAAGATCCAGGTCGTACTTTCAAGAATAAGAAAATGGCGGGTCACATGGGTGCGAGCCGTATAACTACCCAGAATCTTAAGGTTGTTATAGTTGATGAGGTTAATGGTATCATCGGTGTAGAGGGTTCAACGCAAGGTTTTGATGGTGCTATTCTGGAGATAAAAGATGCGGTTAAGGCTCCAGCGTCTTATAAAGACGCTCCAAAACCTGCAAAATTGGTTGAGGCTGCGGCTAGTGTTCAGCAAGCTCAACAAGAGCAGCAACAATAAGGTATTAGTAAAATGAAAGCACAACTTATAAATTTAGAGAATAAAGTAGTCGGGGAAGTTGATCTTCTTGACGATATTTTTGCTCAGCCAATCCGTAAGGATATTCTTCACGAAATGGTTAACTGGCAGCTTGCAAAACGCCGTCAGGGTACGCAAAGCACTAAAACCCGCTCTGAAGTTACGGGTTCTACTAAAAAGCCTTGGAAGCAAAAGGGTACTGGTAATGCACGTCAGGGTTCTATGAAGGGCCCTCACATGGTTGGTGGTGGTGTTGCTCATGCTCCTGCTCCTCGCTCTTATGAGTATAAGTTAAACAAAAAATTCCGTATTAAGGGTCTGAAAACTGCTCTTTCTCTTAAGGCTTCTGAGGGTAATTTAAAGATTGTTGATACTACAGTTATTGATGGTCAGGTAAAAACGAAAGATATAGCTTCAAAGTTGAAAAAGCTTGGTGTTAATAAAGCGCTGATAGTTCGTGGTGACTCTAGGCAGGATGGGTTTGTTTTGGCGGTTTCTAATATAAAGTTCGTTGATGTTATCCCGCAGAATGGCCTGAATGTTTATGATATTTTGCGTCATGATACTCTCGTGGTTACAAACCATGCATTGAATGAACTTCAAAACAGGTTGAAATAATATATGGCACAAAACGCAAAAAATTTTGATGTACTGGTTGCTCCAGTTATCACAGAGAAGGCAACTAACCACTCAGCTGACAATAAAGTTGTTTTTGAGGTAAAGTCTTGCGCTTCTAAGTTAGAAATAAAACAGGCTGTAGAAGACGTTTTTGCAGTTAAGGTTGAAGCGGTTAATACTATCAAGACTAAGGGCAAAACCAAGAGGTTCCGTGGTTATGCTGGTGTTCGTTCTGGTGTTAAAAAGGCGATAATCAAATTAGCTGCAGGGCAGACTATTGATTTTAGCACGGCGATAAAATAATTAGGTAAGAATTATGGCATTAAAATTTTACAATCCTACGTCTCCATCTACCAGAGGTCTGGTATTGGTTGATAAGTCTGAGCTCCATAAAGGTAAGCCAGTAAAAACCCTTACTAAAGGTATAAGTAATTCTGGTGGCCGTGATAATTTTGGTCACATTACATCGCGTCACATGGGTGGTGGTCATAAGCAGAAATACCGTACTATTGATTTTAAGCGTAGGAAATTTGATGTTGTTGCTACAGTTGAACGTCTGGAATATGACCCGAACCGTACAGCGCACCTTGCATTACTTAAATATGATGATGGTGAGCTGGCGTATATTCTGGCTCCTCAAAGAATTAAGGCTGGTGATAAAGTTGTTTCTGGTGAAAGCGTAGATGTTAAGCCAGGTAATGCGATGCCTTTACGCTCTATTCCAGTTGGAACTGTTCTGCACAATGTTGAAATGAAGCCAGGGAAAGGTGGTCAGATAGCGCGCTCTGCTGGTTCTTATGTTCAGCTTACTGGTAAAGACGGCGGTTATGCGCTGCTAAAGTTAAAGTCAGGTGAGGTTAGAAAAATTCCGCTGGATTGTATCGCTACCGTTGGTGCGGTTTCAAATCCTGATAATTCAAACCAAGTAATTGGTAAGGCGGGAAGAAGTAGGTGGTTAGGTATTCGTCCGCAGTCTCGTGGTGTTGTGATGAACCCTGTTGATCACCCGCATGGTGGTGGTGAAGGTAAAACTTCTGGTGGTCGCCATCCGGTTACTCCTTGGGGTAAGCCGACTAAAGGTTTCAAAACTCGTAAAAACAGGAAGCCATCATCTAAATTTATTGTACAACGAAGGAAGAAGTAATTATGTCAAGGTCAGTCTGGAAAGGTCCATTTGTTGATAGGAGTTTGCTCAAGAAAGTTGCTGCAAACGCTGGTTCGCAAAAAATTATTAATACTTGGTCAAGAAGGTCAACTATTATCCCTGATTTTGTGGGTTTAACAATAGGTGTTTATAACGGAAAAACATTTGTTCCAGTTCCAATTAAGGAGGAAATGGTTGGTATGAAGTTAGGTGAATTTTCTCCTACTCGTATCTTCAGAGGGCATACTGCTGGTGATAAAAAGGCGTCGGCCGCTTAAAAAAGGTATATATTATGAGCAAAACAAAATTAAAAAGACAATTAGCGGACAATCAGTGTAAAGCCACTTTGAGGTCTTTCCGCTGCACGCCATCTAAGGTTAACTTGGTTGCTGGCTTGATACGCAACAGAGCTGCCGCAGATGCACTTGTTCAGCTTGAATATTCAAGGAAGGCAGCAGCTGAGCCTATCAGGAAACTTCTTCAGTCAGCTATTGCTAATGCTGAAAATAATCACAACCTTGACATTGATAACCTTTTTATAAAGGAGGTTAATGTTGGTAAGGGGATAGTTATGAAGAGATTTGCAGCACGTGCTCGTGGTCGTTCTGCGAAGATTGAGAAATTCTTTTCAAATGTAACAATAATTTTAGAACAAAAAAATTAATTAGGTAAGTATGGGTCAGAAAGTAAATCCAATTGGTTTTAGGGTAGGAATTAACAAAACTTGGGATTCTAGGTGGTTTGCCAATAAGGCTGATTATCAAAAGAAATTCCATGAGGATGTTAAGATTCGTACATATTTGGAAAAAAAACTGAAGGATGCTTCCGTTTCAAAAAAGATAATTGAGCGCTCTGCCAATAAAATACGAATTACTCTGTATACTTCAAAGCCTGGTATCATCATTGGTAAAAAAGGTGCTGATATTGAAGATATGAAAAAATTTATAGCTAAGTTCACTAAAGATGAGGTTAGCGTTAATATAGTTGAAATAAGAAAGCCAGAGGTTGATGCAAATATAATAGCTCAGGGTATTGCCCAGCAGCTTGAGCGCCGTGTTTCTTACAAAAGAGCTATGAAGCGCTCTATGCAGTCTTGTATGAAAATGGGTGCTGAAGGTATTCGTGTTAATATTTCTGGTCGTTTGAACGGATCTGAGATAGCTCGTATGGAATGGTATCGTGAAGGTCGCGTTCCTCTTCATACTTTGCGTGCTGACGTTGATTTTGCAACGGCAGAAGCTTTAACTACCTATGGTAAACTTGGTGTTAAGGTTTGGGTTTATAAAGGCGAAATACTTGCTCATGACCCTTATGCTCATGAGAAAAAGATAGCTGGAGTAAGGTAATTATAAGGTTTCAGATGTCAGAGATCAGGTTTTGGTAATTTAACCAAAGCCTGAGACCTGAGGACTGAAATCTGAAACTAATAAGAGGATTTTATTTATGTTGATGCCAAAAAATAAGAAATTCCGTAAGGAGTTTAAAGGGAGGATTCACGGTGTAGCTAAAGGCGGTTTTGAGCTGGCATTTGGTGATTTTGGTCTGAAAGCTTTACAGCCAGACAGGCTTACTGCACGCCAGATAGAGGCTGCACGTAAAACGGTTACTCGCTTTATGAAACGTCAGGGTAAGCTTTGGATAAAAATTTTCCCTCATACGCCTGTGTCTAAAAAGCCTCTTGAGATACGTCAAGGTAAAGGTAAGGGTGGTATTGAGTATTGGGCTGCAAGGGTTAAGCCTGGTACAATTATTTTTGAGTTGGGTGGCATATCTGAAGAGGTGGCACGTGGCGCATTTGCGCTAGCTGCTGCGAAATTGCCTATCAAAACAAAATTTGTTAAAAGGATAGACTAAACGGTAGTAATTATGGAATATCAGGAAATAAAAACAAAAACGGCTGATGAGTTGAGTCAGCTTGTTTTAAACAGTAAAAAAGAGTTGTTCAATCTGCGTTTTCAGAAAGCGGCTTCTGCTGGTCTTGAGAAAACTCACAGGGCGAAGCAGGTAAGAAAAGTTATTGCACGTGCAAAAACAGCTCAAACTCAACTTAAAAAACAAGGTAAAAAAGGTTAATAATTATGCCAAAAAGAGAATTACAGGGCGTTGTAGTTAGCGCAAAAGCAAATAAAACGGTTGCGGTTCGTGTTGACAGAAAGGTGGCACACCCAATATATAAAAAATTCGTTGTGAAGTCTAAAAAATTTCAGGCTCACGATGAGCAGAGTAAATTTAAAGAAGGTGATTTTGTAAAGATCAGGGAATCAAAGCCTTTTTCCAAGACTAAAACTTGGGAAGTGGTTTATCCTTCTTAAGAGGTTGGTTGGCTGAAGGTTAGAGGTTAGATTTATTTCTAACCTCTAGGTCTCTAGCCTCCAGTCTCTGACTAAAATAATCGTTGATTATTTTAGTTTTATGTATATGAAGAACCCTCTTAAAAAGTAGGAAATTATGATAGGCGTTGAATCGAAATTACAAGTTGCGGACAATTCTGGTGCTAAATCAGTGTTGTGTATTAAGGTATTGGGCGGCTCTAAAAAGCGCTTTGCCACTATTGGTGATGTTATCGTTGTAGCAGTACAGGATGCAGCTCCTCGTGGTAAAGTGAAAAAAGGTTCTGTTCACAAAGCCTTAATAGTTCGCACTAGGAAGGAAATAAAAAGGGCTGATGGTTCTGCTATCCGCTTTGACTCTAACGCTGCGGTTCTTTTAACAAAAACTCTTGAGCCAGTTGGTACCCGTATTTTTGGTCCAGTAACTCGTGAGATTAGGAAAGAGCCGTTTATGAAAATTGTATCTCTTGCTCCTGAGGTATTATAAACCAGTGCTAAGTGCTGATACTAAACACTAAAATAAGTTGAATATGGTTGCTGTAATAAAAAAACAAAATAAGAAATTCCGCCTTAAAAAAGGTGATAAAGTTGTTACCATAAGCGGTGTTTTTGGAACTGTTTCAAAATCAGTTTCTGGTGAAAAATATGTTGAACTAGAAATTGCAGAGAATGTTAAAATAAAGATACTTCGCTCTTCCATACAGGAAATTGAGGGAACAGAAAACAAGGCAAAGATAGTTGAAGGTGAAACCTCAGACAAAAAAACCAAAACAAAAAAGAAAAAAGAAGAAACAACCCAACCTGCATCAAACTAAGGAATTAAATGTTACACCTACCTAAATGGAAATTATTCTTATTCATCGCTATATGTGTTTGGTCTGTTTATCAAACTGCCCCGAATTTTCTGAGTGAAAAGCAGCGGCAGAGTGATTTCTTCAAAGACCTTAGCACTATGAACCTAGGGCTTGACCTGCAAGGTGGCTCACAGCTTCTGTTACAGGTTGATTTTTCACACTATCTGAAAGACCATATGGAAATAACCCTTGATGACATCAGGAGAAGTTTGCGCTCAAAAAGGGTTGGCTATACTAATATGAACATCAAGCCTGACAGTAACTCTGTTTATAAAATAAACCTTGACCTGCTCAGAAAAGAAGACCTGCAAAATGTTAAGGAGCAGGTTCTTTCGGTTTCTAATGAACTTACCATTGATGAGGACGAAGGCAAGGTAAGCATTTATTACAATGAGGATATTTTAAAGAAAATGCGTAGGTCTGTGCTGGAAAAATCTATTGAGATAGTTCGCAGAAGAGTTGATGAAACAGGCACAAGAGAGCCAGTTATCCAGATGCAGGGAACCGACAAGATATTGCTTCAGGTGCCTGGGCTTGAAAACCCTGATGAGCTTAAATCGTTACTGGGAAAAACCGCTAAAATGACCTTCCACCTGATGAACGAAACTGACCCTTACGCAGTTAGCACCAGACGCCCTAAATTTGACGAGATGATGCTGCCCGACGTAGACCCCAACAACCCGCAGAAATATCTGGTCAAAAAATTGGTGGAGCTTAACGGAGAAATGCTAGTTGACAGCCAACCAGCATTTGAGCAGGGGCAACCAGTGGTTTCATTCAAGTTTAATAATCAGGGGGGGAAAAAATTCGCCAAAATAACCTCAGAGAATATTGGCAAGCCTTTTGCCATAGTGCTTGATGGCAAGGTTATCACCGCACCACGCATAAACGGCGCTATTTTAGGTGGTTCAGGAATTATAACTGGCAATTTCACCACCAAGGAAGTTACTGATGTTTCATTATTACTGCGTTCAGGCGCCCTGCCCGCACCACTGGAAGTTATTGAGGAGCGCACCGTTGGTCCATCTTTAGGGCAGGACTCCATTGACAACGGGCTTTATGCGGCAGCTTTAGGGGCAGCGTTAGTGTTAATATTAATGCTTGCCTTATATAAACTATTCGGTTTTTTTGCCGTTATTGCATTATTCTTCAACCTTAGCCTTACATTTGCCGTGCTTTCTTTAATAGGCGCAACCCTGACCATGCCTGGCATCGCAGGAATGGTGCTAACCATGGGTATGGCAGTTGATGCCAATGTACTGATATATGAACGTATAAAGGAGGAGCTAAGGCTGGGCAGAACCACCATTGCGGCAATTGATGCGGGCTTTAACCGCGCCTTCAGCACCATAATGGACTCCAACCTCACTGGGCTTATCTCCACCTTCTTTTTATATACTTATGGCTCAGGGCCTATCAAGGGCTTTGCGGTTACGCTTGCTGCGGGTATTTTATGCTCCATGTTCTCTGCGGTGGCACTTACCAGATCAATGATAATTATTTATATAAAAGCAAAGAAACCTAAAAAACTATTTATCTAAAGCCAGCAAAATTGCTGTGAAATCAAATGATTATCGTCATTGCGAGCTGATTTAGCGAAGCAATCCATCGGAAAGCAAGTCTGTAACTCGTAAGAATGTAGAATAATCATTCTAAAGAGCATTTGGCTTGTGAGGATGGATTAGCGAACCTTCGGTTTGCCACGTCGGGGCTACGCCCACTCCTCGCAATGACGACAAGGGGAGGTTTTCGCATACGCTTGCAATGATGAATTTGGAGCTCTTGCAGCAGAATAACGAAAATAAACATTCAAAAACAAATTACCCCCCTCTCCGTAGTTGATAAATTCCCAATTACCTTTTAGATTGCGTTCTGATAATATACCCACCCTAGAAAATTCTACCGATAAATGAAACTTAACCTGTATAATACACTTACTGCCCAAAAGGATGAATTTAAGCCAGAGCCTGACAAAAAAGTGCGGATGTATGTTTGTGGACCAACAGTTTATGAAAGGCCGCATATCGGCAATGCCCGTGCGGTGGTGGTTTATGATTTACTGTTCAGGATATTGCGTGAGATATATGGCGAGAATTCCGTTACTTATGTGCGTAACATCACCGATGTTGATGATAAAATAAACAAGGCGGCAATTGAAAATAAAGAGTCCATACAAAGCCTGACAACAAGGATCACTGGGCTGTTCCATAGTGATATGGCGGCGCTGAATAATCTGCCCCCCACCCATGAGCCAAGAGCAACTGAATATATCTCACAAATTATTGAGCTTATTGAAAAAATAATTGCTAATGGTCATGCTTATGTTGCAGAGGGGCATGTTTTATATGACATAAACTCCACCAGTAAAATTGCGGATTATAGTTACGGTATGCTTTCTGGTAAAAAACTGGAAGATTTAATCGCTGGCGCAAGAATTGAAGTAGAGAAATATAAAAGAAACGCTGGTGATTTTGTTTTGTGGAAGCCAGCAGATAAAGATGATGATGCTTCGTCCGTTTTTGATTCACCTTGGGGTAAAGGCAGGCCAGGCTGGCATATTGAATGTTCTGCTATGAGTTCAAGCCTGCTAGGTGATGATTTTGATATTCACGGCGGCGGGGCTGACCTTAAATTTCCCCACCACGAAAATGAAATAGCGCAAAGCAAGGCGGCAAACCATAAATGCCACTATGCCAAATTCTGGGTGCATAATGGCTTTGTTACAGTAAATGGTGAAAAAATGAGCAAGTCACTGGGCAATTTCACCACCGTTTCTGACCTTTTGAATAAGGGTGTAAAAGGTGAAGTTATAAGGCTGGCACTGCTTATGACGCATTATCGTAAACCGCTTGATTTCAATGAGAAGTTACTGGAAGATGCAGAGAAAAGCTTGGATAGGTTTTATAGAGCTTTGGAAGAATATCAAAAAATATTGGGTTTAGAGGAGAGAGTTAGTGATGACGATACGGGTGACATGAGGGAAAGTAGAGCAACTGTTCAGAACGTCATAAGCAGAAACTATAGTGATTTTCTAAAGTCTATTTATGATGATATGAATGTATCTACCCCTATATCAATGTTATATAGTTTTTGCAGTTTAATACCAAGGGCAAAAAACTATACTCAACAAGATTCTTATGAAAGGGATTTACAAGACTGGAAAGATAAATTTGATAAAATGCGCAACTTACTCGGTATTGTTCAGCAAAAACCAGAAGATTGGTTTGCCGTTAAGAAAAGCAAAGTAGATGTAAACTTTATTGAAGCGCAGATAAAAGCCCGCACTGAGGCAAAGAAAAACAAGGACTATCAACTCGCAGACAAGATACGCCTTGAGCTGGAAGCCATGGGCATCACCCTGAAAGATACTAAAGACGGCACGATCTGGGAATGAGGTAAGTTAAATTATTTAATGCACCACACAAAAACATTGATAAACACAACTTATCAAAGAAGCGCGCTGCTCTTGTATCTTTAAGGTGTAGAACCAGAGGAAGACGAACTACTGCTTGATGATGGGCCACTCCAGTTAATACCAGGTACCAGACCTTCAATCTCACTTTCAAAACATTCAGCTACACATTGGAAAGCTGCTTCCTTTGCTGCCTTCAACCGCAGTCTTCTTTGCTCTTTCCTTGTAAGTGTAGAGCCACTGCTGGATGACGATGAAGACGAGGTGTCTGGAGCGTCAGCACCTGAAGAAGATGAGGCCGCCCCCCTTTTCTTCTTCTTTTTTACTTTGGTGAGGAGTTGCTTAGCCTGAGTTAAAAAACAACCTGCGATACATTTTTTTATCCTTTTTTCCATTTCTTCAAATTTATCCTGTATTCCAGAGGCAGATGAAGGAATAGAAAACACGATAATCAAAAGAAATATGGAAAGCTTAAGCATGAAAATAGTTAATATTTCATTAATTG
>DQGZ01000124.1:0-202 GCA_003531345.1 Alphaproteobacteria bacterium
AGTAATTATTGGCCTTTTAGTTGGCGGGGTGCTTCAGGGGCAGGAGCTTATAAAACAAGCGCAAATTAGAAGCTTCATTTCTCAGCTTTCTGGTTATGACGCTGCTGTAAACACTTTCAGGGCGAAATATAGGGAGCTACCAGGTGATATGACCAAAGCAGTTACTTTTGGTTTAAACGCTGGTGAAACATCACTTACTGAA
>DQGZ01000124.1:423-4507 GCA_003531345.1 Alphaproteobacteria bacterium
GCTGGTGAAACATCACTTACTGAAGCTGCAACTACGGAATATGGTAATGGTGATGGAAAATTGCAGTCTATTATCACTGCTGGCTCAATATCTTATGCTGCTTATGGTGGTGAAATTGCAAATTTTTGGGTTCACTTATCTTACTCGAAACTTATTAAGGGAAGCATTGCTTGTGCCGCTACTGCCGCTGTAACCTGTGCTACCCTTCCTTTAGCTGGTCAACATTTCCCTGAATCCGCAATCGGGGTTGGGGTTGTTGCTGTTTCAGTTGGTTCTTATTTATATTACTTAACTGGTTTATATAGTGGCTTTACTGCCGCAACAGGAATGACAGCCGCAGCCGCAGCCGCAACTGGCGCTTCTGTTCTCGGCTTGTCGCTTGTGCCCGAGGAAGCTTTCGCACTTGATTCAAAACTTGATGATGGAAAGCCAAGTTCTGGTATAGTTACTACATTTAACCAGTATGCTGGCGCTGTTACTGCACCAACCACTGCTCAAACTTCTTGCGGCGCTACTAATGGCGACTATGTGTTAACAACAACTACACCAGTTTGTTCTCTTGCTATCAGGGCTTCAATGTAATTACTTAATTGCAGTAATCAGGTGGTAAATTAGTATTATTATACAAAATTATCACAACTTTATCATAAAATTACCCAGCATGGGTTGTGTTGTGTCTTTTTTGCTGTGAATTAAATGTCACCCCCTTTACGCTTCAACTTAAACAAAACTTAATTAAGATGAATAATAGCAACAAAGGTTTCACACTGGTTGAATTGGCAATAGTGTTAGTAATTATTGGTCTTTTAGTTGGCGGCGTACTTCAAGGTCAAGAGCTTATAAAGCAAGCACAGATAAGGAGCTTTATATCACAGCTTTCTGGTTATGACGCAGCTATAAACACTTTCAGGGCAAAATACCGTGAATTACCTGGTGATATGACCAAGGCAGTTACATTTGGTTTGAATGCTGGTGAAACATCACTTACTGAAGCAGCAACTACGGAATATGGTAATGGTGATGGTAAATTGCAGTCTATTATTACTGCTGGTTCAATAAGCTATGATGATTATGGCGGTGAAATATCCAATTTCTGGGTTCATCTTTCTTACTCAAAACTTATTAAGGGAAGCATCTCGTGCCCTGCAACTGCCCAAACAACTTGCACATCTGGTGCAACTACCGTTTCCTTAGCTGACAGTAATTTTCCTGGATCCGCAATTGGGGTAGGCGTAGTTGCTGTTTCAGTTGGTTCTTATTTATATTACTTAACTGGGCTATATGGCGGATTTACTGCCGCTGGCGCAATAACCGCAGTTGCAGACAACGCATCAGGAGCTTCAGCACTAGGGCTTACACTTATCCCCGAAGAAGCTTTCGCACTTGACTCAAAACTTGATGATGGAAAGCCTGAAAGTGGTATAGTTACTACAATAGATCAGTATAATGGAGCTGTTACTGCACCAACCTTAACGCAGGCGGCTTGCGGTACTTCTGGTGATTATGTTTTAACAACAACTACCCCCGTTTGCTCTCTTGCTATCAGAGCTTCAATGTAATTTAGTATCAACTAACCTACACCCAACTTTTTCTGCAGGTCTGTGCTTGAGGTTGTGTATTGGAATCTTGGTTTTTTACCAGGATTAACATATTCATAAGCCGCAATTGCCATTAATGCCGCCTCGTGAAAGCCAGAAAGAATAAGCTTTAATTTACCAGGGTAATAATTTATATCACCAATTGCAAAAATTCCTTTTTCGCTAGTTTCAAATTTTTCGGTATCAACTTTTATAAGGTTCTTTTCAAGGTTTAAGCCCCAATTAGCTATTGGCCCTAACTTCATTGTAAGGCCAAAAAATGGCAACATCATTTCACAATTAATAACATCATTAGTGCCATCAAGTTTTTGAACTTCAATTGAATTCAAAACTCCGTTATCGCCAATTAGTTTTGTTACCTGCCCATAAACTAAATCAATTTTGCCCGCTTCTGCAAGTTCACGCATTTTATCAACACTGGCTGGAGCGGCCTTAAAATCATCTCTCCTATGAATTAGTGTAACTTTACTTGCAGTATCATATAAGTTAAGTGTCCAGTCCAAAGCTGAGTCTCCACCGCCAACTATAACTAGGTTCTTGCCTCTGAAATTGTCAATTTTTCTAACACTATAGAATACAGATTTTCCTTCATATTCCTCAATACCCTGTAATGGAGGCTTTTTAGGCATAAAACTGCCACCGCCTGCCGCTATCACCACAACAGGCGCAATAAAAATATTTCCTATATCTGTAGTAACTTTAAACTTATTATCAGAAATTTTTTCTACTGATTCAACCTGTTGGCTTAAGTTTAAGTTATAATTAAAAGGCTTTATCTGCGCTAATAAATTGTCAGTTAATTCCTGCCCTGTACATTTAGGAATTGCGGGTATGTCATAAATAGGCTTTTCAGGGTAAAGCTCTGCACATTGACCGCCAGCTTTAGGTAATATATCAATCAACTCTGACTTCATACCGTGAAGCCCAAGCTCAAACACTGCAAATAAACCCACTGGGCCTGCACCAATTATTATTACATCTGTTTCTTTGGTTAAAGACATCTACTACAAAAATATTTGTTACTTAAGTAGCAAATAAGCAAAAAAACTCAAGAAGTCTTAACGAAGGTCAAAAAGAGTATTGAAATTTGACAGTTCAAACATATTTTTTACATGCCCAACAGGGTTGAGTAAATGAAGCTCACAATTATTTTTTGTAGCCTCCTGCCTTGCTACCAGAAACATTCCTAGTGCCGCAGAATCAACGAACTCCACACCGCTTAAATCAATTTCAACCCTTTTCGTACCTGGCTGTTTTGTTGCATCAACAACCGACCGAAAATTCTGATGGTCAGAAAAAGTAAACTTTCCTGATAGAAGAAACTTTACACTATTTTCACCTATTACCCTTTTTATATTCATATGACTAGGTACTGTTAGCTAATTAATAATAATTTAAAATAAAACTATCTCTTCGTCTTCATCTATCTTTGGCTGAGCTATTTTAACTTCCGAAATTATTTCTGCCATTGGTTTTACATCAGTACTGGAAGTTAAAACACCAAAATTAGAAAGGCAAATATTATAATTCTTCTTAAGCTCTGATAAGTTTAGCGTCAACCTTACTTTATCATGTATCTCAAACTCTGACTTATAAGAAGATATATTCTGATCATCCATACCCAGCAATAGAAGATTTTCAAATGACTTCATAAAGCCCCTGACCAAATTTAATGCTTGGGTAAGGTTATTAATATATTGCGCTACTCTGTCTTGATATTGTAATTTCAATACCATAGACGATATTATATCAGAAATACTTTTTGAATTCTCTGCTGTTCCCGAAAGGATAATATTAAATTCCTTTGTTTGCTCAAGAAGTGCCTTCATCAACTCATCAAGAGTTCTTTTTATTGCAATATTCTCAGACATATCAGTAACAGCCACTTCTTTTAAAACCTCAAAACTACTGGTAACGCTTTGGGTTACCATTGATATTTTATTCCCCATTTCTTCTGATAAGTGTTTTATATGCTTTGAAACAGCACGTACCTCATCAGCCACTACTGAAAAACCTTTGCCCTGCTCACCTGCCCTTGCAGACTCTATCGTGGCATTTAGCGAAAGAAGGTTGGTCTGTTTATTAATTGACTGTATCCTTCCAATAAAAGATTCAACATCCTTAATTGCGTGCATTGCGTCATCAAGAGAGTAAACCATCGCCATAGATTGCTGGGAAATATAAACAATTTTTTCAATTGCACCCGTTATAGCCTTATTAAAAAGCTCATAAAATTCTGCTTTTTTTATTTCCCTTCCATCTAAAAATAAAGAATCAGACTTCGTAATTATTTCCTCAATTATTTTTGACTGCTCCATAGAGCTATTAGCAAGGCTGATAAAATTCTTGTTCAATTCCAGAGTACTTTTCTCAACCAGATCAGATATTTCTGCTAATTTTGAAGTTATGGTATCAATAATGGAATAAGATGCTTTGTTTATTTTACTCCAGTTAATCTGTAGTTTTTCAAAATTATGCCCTGCTGT
>DQGZ01000043.1:0-4852 GCA_003531345.1 Alphaproteobacteria bacterium
TATGAACATATAAATATCCCAATTCTTGAAGACAAAGAGGATGATATAATTTATATGTTAAAATTAATTTCTGTCCAATTTTCAATTGCAGAGGATATAGCCGAAAACTTAGGTAAAGCGCTAAAAATATTTAACGCCCATGATGTGCAGAGTAATCAATTAACGAAAGTTTATTCTGAAGCAATTGTAAAAAGTTTATTTGCTCTGGTTTGCAAAGAGTTTAATGAGTGTAATATGGATGAAATAAATAGTAAAGTTTCTACATTAGTAGAGAGTTTTCAATCAGCCATTCACGCCCACATACCTGCGCTTTCTGCGCCAAAAATGGAGGAAAGGCAACCCCTGCCGCAAGAGGAAAGGATAGGAATAATAAGAAAGGCTATAAGAGAGGAAGTAAAAAATGAAACTGGTCAAGGTACACACTTTGAAATATACCTAACAACATTTCCAACAGATGGAGTTTGGGAGGATTTTAAAAAATACTTTATAGAGCCATTAGGTCTTATTAAAACTGATCAACTAGAGTATAATACGGAAAACTCATATATTATTTCAGGAGTTGCCAAGAACGCTGTTGATGCAGAAAAACTTGCAAAGAGAGCGAGTCCGTCTAATATGCAATTCATATTTACTGAATCTGCGAGAGGTAAACTTGAAAGCAATATAGAGCGCTTATTTAGAGAATATAAAAATGCTATAGAAACAGCTTCTGAAAACGTAACAATAGACTTACAGGGGCAGCATCCCAGCAGGGCTATTACGCATGTTGCTATTGATGTAACCAAAGTATCAGCAGGCAAAAAAATTGCAATCTAACTATAAGCACCACCAGCTAAAGAGATTTTATATTTAAGGAAAATTCTCTAGAAGTTAGGCTCTATACTTTTAATAAATCAAATCTCTTAAATCATTCAATTGAGCAACTAATTGTAACTTATGTAACAGAAATTTGCACCTAAAGGTGGCAATATTCAAAAAAAACATACGGAATATAAAGAAAGCATGATATTCTCCTTTCGGAAATTTTAGAGATACAAAAAATACTTAAATAGAGGTTTTAAATGAAGGCGAAATATATAGCAATAATAGCTGCTTTACTGATAATAACAGCAATAATATATAAAATGTTCTTTGGCTTTGCTGGTATGCCTAGCGGCATGTATGGTGGCAACTCAGGTGAGGCAATGCCAGTTAGTGTGGTGCTGGTAAAAAAACAGCAGGTTAATATAATAAAAGAGTTCTCTGGCAGGGTTGAGGCGTATGAAAAAGCAGATATTCGCCCTAAAGTTTCAGGTGAAATAACGCAAATTCTCTTCAAGGAAGGTGATCATGTAAAAAAAGACCAACCTTTATTTGTAATTGATACTAGGCCATATCAGGCTGCGTTGAACTCCGCCTATGCCAATAGTGCTGCTGCTTCATCCACTCTGGAAAATGCCCGCAAGGAGTTTAACCGTGCAGCAGAGTTGATAAAGGTTCAGGCAATATCAAGAAAGGAATTTGATGAGAAGTCCAGCATGTTGAAAATTGC
Source organism: Alphaproteobacteria bacterium (assembly GCA_003531345.1). GTDB lineage: Bacteria > Pseudomonadota > Alphaproteobacteria > Rickettsiales > UBA8987 > UBA8987. The sequence continues at coordinate 1,532 of DQGZ01000043.1, forward strand.
TGAAAATAACCACAAAGTAGCTCAGGCGGCAATTACCATAAACAGGCTTAATGTTGAATATGCCAATGTGAAAGCGCCTATATCTGGTAAAATAGGCAGGGCAGAAATTTTAAAGGGCAATCTGGTTGACCCCTCAGCAGGGCAGGTGATGACCACCATAGTAAATGATGATAAATTCTATGTTGATTTTGAAATTGATGAGCAGGCTTATGTGAATTTTACTTCCAACCCAGCCAATGAAGATGTTTCAAAAATACCAGTGAAGATATTACTGGCAGGGCAGTCTGATGCTAAGGTTGAGGGGGTTATTTCTTCCTTTGATAACCAGATAAACCCAAACTCAGGAACTATCAGGGTTCGTGCTGTTATTGAAAATAAAAATAAAAAAATAATATCAGGTTTATTTGCAAAGGTTCAGATAGGTAATGCAGTAGCAGAAGAGAAACTGGTGATAAGTGATACTTATATAATGACTGACCAAGACAAGCGCTTTGTGTATGTTGTGGGAGCAGATAATAAGGTTGAGTATAGAACGGTTACACTCGGTGAGAAGGTGAATGGCAGCAGAATAGTTCTGGAAGGCTTAAAAGAAGGCGAGATGATAGTTTCAAAAGCATTACAGAAAGTAAGACCTAGTGTTCCTGTTAAGCCTATAATCAGCGAAGATCAACAAACTCAGTAAATTACTAACAACCAATTACCTGAACATGAATATTTCAAAGTCGTTTATTGAAAAGCCAATATTTGCTTCAGTGCTTTCACTGTTAATTTTTATATTGGGTTTTATTTCAATATGGAACCTGCCTGTTTCTGAATACCCTGAAGTGGCTCCGCCATCAGTTGTTGTGAGGGCGATATTTCCTGGTGCATCACCTAAGGTTATCTCTGAAACAGTTGCCACCACATTGGAAGAGCAGATAAACGGCGTTGAGAATATGCTGTATATGAACTCTCAGGCAACAACGGACGGGGTTTTGAACATTACAGTAACCTTTAAGCTCGGCACCAACCCTGACTTAGCGCAGCAGATGGTGCAGAACCGTGTTTCACAGGCGCTTCCAAGGTTGCCAGAAGAGGTCAGGCGGCTGGGCGTTACAACCATCAAAAGTTCACCTGACTTAACTATGGTGGTGCATTTGCTTTCACCTAATGAGCGTTATGACACGCTTTATTTAAGGAATTATGCGCTCTTGAACGTAAAAGATGAACTGAAAAAAATTCAAGGTGTGGGGCAGGTGGAGATTTTTGGCGGCGGTGATTATGCAATGCGGGTATGGCTTAACCCTGATAAAATGGCAGAGATGAAGCTGGTGCCAAGCGATGTAATAGCCGCTATATCTGAGCAGAATTTACAGGTTGCCGCTGGTACTATTGGTGCTTTTCCAGCGCCTGAAACTGTTGAGGTAACTCTTACTGTCAATGCCAAGGGCAGGCTACATAATGTTGAGGAGTTTGAGAATATAATAATAAAAAGTAATGAGAGTGGCGGGCTTACGAAATTAAAGGATATTGCACGGGTTGAGCTTGGCGCTTCAGATTATGCGCTGCGTTCATTGCTTGATAATAAACCAGCGGTGGCACTTGCCATTTTTCAAATGGCTGGTTCAAACGCAATTGCCATATCTGACTCGGTTCGCTCAACAATGAAAAAACTACAGAAAACCATGCCTGAAGGGGTTAAGTTTGATATAGTTTATGACCCCACAGTTTTCGTAAGAGACTCAATAGAAGCGGTGATAAAAACCCTGATAGAGGCCATAATACTGGTGGTTATTGTGGTTATAATATTCCTTCAGACATGGCGTGCCTCAATAATTCCTTTACTTGCCGTTCCTGTTTCCATTATTGGCACGTTCTTATTTCTGCATTTTTTTGGGTTCTCAATAAATGCCCTTTCGCTTTTCGGGCTGGTGCTGGCAATAGGTATAGTGGTTGATGATGCAATTGTGGTAGTAGAAAATGTTGAACGCAACATTGAGGCAGGACTAACCCCAAGGCAGGCAACCCATAAAGCAATGGATGAGGTTTCAGGCCCGATAATTGCCATTGCACTAACATTATGCGCTGTATTCATACCAATTGCTTTTATATCTGGTTTAACAGGGCAGTTCTACAAACAATTCGCATTAACAATTGCAATTTCAACCGTAATATCTGCATTTAATTCACTTACATTATCACCTGCATTATGCGCTATCCTGCTCAAGGGGCATAATGAAAAAAAGGACAGGCTAACAGTGCTAATGGAAAAATTATTCGGCTGGTTCTTCAACTGGTTCAACAGGTTTTTTGCTAACGCCTCAAAGTCATATGGTAATAATGTTGTTGGCGTTCTTCACCGCAAAGGGCTTTCAGTTTTTATTTATTTTATATTGATAGTAACAACTTATTTCGCCTTTCAAGTAGTTCCACCTGGCTATGTTCCAGCGCAGGATAAACAATATCTTGTCGGTTTTGCACAGCTTCCTGATGGCGCAACTATTGATCGCAGCGAAGAGATAATGCGTAAAATGTCAGACATAATGCTAAAAGAGCCAGGTATTGAAAGTGCAGTTGCCTTTCCTGGTCTTTCTATCAATGGTTTTACGGTCAGTAGTTCTGCGGGAATAGTTTTTGCTACATTAAAGCCATTTTCAGAAAGGAAATCACCTACGCTTTCAGGATTTGCAATTGCGGGCAGTTTACAGCAGAAATTCATGACAATTGAAGACGCATTCATTGCTATATTTCCACCGCCACCTGTTCAGGGTTTAGGGACTATAGGCGGCTTCAGATTACAGATACAGGATAAAGCCGATCAAGGCTTTGAAGCGCTAGACGCCGTTACCAAAGAGGTTACAGGCAAGGCGTGGAGCAACCCTAAGCTCGCTGGTGTATTCTCTTCCTATAAAATAAATGTACCGCAGCTTGAAGCCAACCTAGACAGGGAAAAGGCAAAACAGCTTGGGCTAAATATAGCGGATATATTCAATACCATGCAGGTTTATCTGGGCTCTTTATACGTTAATGACTTTAACAAATTCGGCAGAACATATCAGGTGATAGCCCAAGCAGATGCTGAGTTTCGGGCAGAGCCAGAAGATATAAACAACCTGAAGGTTCGCAATAACAAAGGGGAAATGATACCGCTTGGGGCAGTTTTAAAGGTAACGCCTAGTTATGGCCCTGAGAGTTCCTCACGCTATAATGGTTTTCGGACGGCTGATATTAATGGCGGGCCTAATTTTGGGGTTTCATCAGGTGAGGCGGAACTTGAAATGGAAAAGATACTGGATGAAACATTGCCAAAAGGCATGAGCTATGAGTGGACAGAGCTGAAAT
>DQGZ01000043.1:5208-5422 GCA_003531345.1 Alphaproteobacteria bacterium
GGTTCTAGCGGCGCAATATGAAAGCCTGACCCTACCTTTTGCGGTTATACTGATAGTTCCTATGTGCCTGCTTTCAGCTATAATTGGCGTTTTTCTGTGGGGAAGTGATAATAACATCTTCACCCAGATAAGCCTGTTTGTTCTGATAGGGCTGGCGTGTAAAAACGCCATTCTTATTGTTGAATTTGCCCATGAGCTTGAGCGGCAGGGCAGG
>DQGZ01000043.1:5682-6125 GCA_003531345.1 Alphaproteobacteria bacterium
CTATTGTTGATGCTGCTATTGAAGCATGCAGGCTGAGGCTTCGCCCGATATTAATGACATCAATCGCTTTCATAGCGGGTGTTATTCCGCTGGTTATCTCATCAGGTGCAGGTTCAGAGATGCGTCAGGCAATGGGTATTGCAGTGTTTTCTGGTATGTTAGGCGTTACCATATTCGGTCTATTCCTAACACCTGTATTTTATGTTCTGCTCCGAACACTGGCAGAAAAGTTCAATAAAAATAAATAAAAACCTTTATCCGTAGTTTATGAAAAAAGTTTTTAAAGTTGCAGTTACTGTTTTATTACTTGCATCATGCAACCTTTCGCCTGAGTTTAAAAAACCTGAGATGAAAATTCCGCAGCAGTTTAAAAATTCTGTTAAAAATGACAATGAAGTCATTTCAGAAGGTAGCTGGAAACTGGTTGAGCTTGATGAAAATTC
>DQGZ01000165.1 GCA_003531345.1 Alphaproteobacteria bacterium
GATAATGACAAAAAAACTAACTAAGATTCTTTTATCATTTTGTTTTATAACACTTTCTTCATGCACGATAACAGGTGGAGAAATGCGTAGAAGTGTTGGGCTGAATAAAGATGCGCCTGATGAATTTATGGTATTGCCAAAGCGTAAGCTTTCCATACCTGAAGGCATCTACCTTCCAAAACCTGGTGAACAGACCTCAGCCAGCCAGAGAGAGGCATCTATTGAGGCAAAAGAAGAAATATTTGGCATAAAGGCACAAAACACCAAAAATAAGCAAGCAAGTGAGCTAGAAAATTTACTTTCTGCAAGACTTGCAAGATTTAAAGCTGAAGAGGGCATCAGGAAAAAAGTCAACGAGGAAGCTGAAGAAACCTATAAGGGTGGCATTACCAAAGCAATCATTGACCCCTTTAGCTATAACCGTGGCGACAGCCAGATAATAGAGGCGCAAAAAGAAAACAAAAGAATTCAGGAATCTTTAAAGAAGGGCAAGAAAGTAACAGGCGAAGGCGCAAAAGTAACTGATAAATACAACAAATTAAGATAATCTGTGAATTTACTGGTTGACGTAAAAAATATAATTCCCGAAATTGTATTTGATATAAGATATGCAACTGCCAATAATTTTACTGGCAATCCAGTGTATTTATCTGACGGCTGCTTCCTGCATGCAGATGCTTTGGAGTGCCTGAAAAAAGCGCATATATACGCAAAAAAACTTGGATATAATTTCAAGCTTTTTGATGCGTTCCGCCCTCATGAGGCTCAGGAAATCCTCTGGGAACACACGCCAGATGAAAACTTCCTTGCCAACCCTGCCCGTGGCTCCGCCCATTCACGAGGTGTAGCAGTTGACCTAACACTGATAGATAAAGCTGGCAAAGAACTTGATATGGGTACGGAATTTGATGAATTCAGCCCGCTTTCATATCACACTGAAATTGCAGGAATATCAGGCGAGGCATTAAGGAATAGAGCCTTATTACTAGGCATAATGAGCGCTTCAGGTTTTGACTTCTACAAGAATGAATGGTGGCATTATCAACTATTCAATGCAAAAAATTACCCATTAATAAAAGATACTGAAGCAAAAACTGGACTAATTTTTAAACTATAAGATAGTATAGCTGATTAAGGTGACTATTGCTCAGTTGGCAATTAACCTTAATCAACTATAAATCTCTAAACAAAATAACTTTGTAGCTTGGCAAAAAATCAGGGAAATACCATAATAATAAAAAGGATAACCAAGAAAGGCGGCGGGCATCACGGCGGCGCTTGGAAAGTTGCCTACGCAGACTTTGTAACTGCCATGATGGCATTTTTCCTGCTAATGTGGCTGCTCAACGCAACTGAGGCGGAGAACCTCGCAGGGCTGGCAGATTATTTTGCACCAACCGTAGGCGTAAAAGATGAGATGGGAATAGGCTTCCGTGGCGGCAAAGCAGCTTTAAGCCAAGGTATTGGCGCTGACAAAAATACTAACAAGGGTATAGTTTTTGGTGGTGTGCCTACTGGCCCGATCACCAAAGTAACTGAAAAAATAGAAGAACGCACCGAAATAACTGACCGTGAACAAATTAAAATAGACATAAGCAAATCTGAAAACCAGACGCCAGATTCAACAAATAATACAGGCGTCAATACACCTGAACAAGAAAAACAACTTCAGGAAGTTAATAATTCACTGGCGTCTTTCTCCAAAGAAATGATTGACAAACGATGGGAAGATGGCTCAATTGAAATAAAAAGAACACCAGAAGGTATCGCAATTGATATAAAAGATCTTGATGGTGATTCAATGTTTGAAGGTGATACCGCTACATTCAAGGAAAAACTAAGAGAGGCTATATATCAACTCTCTAAAATATTGCGTAATATTCCAAATAACCTTGCAATCATAGGAAATACCAGCTCTGCTTTACTACAAAGTAAAATACCCAATTATACAAAATGGGAGCTTTCAGCAGACCGTGCCAATGCCACTAGAGCTCTACTAGAAAAAAATGGGGTTCAGAAAGAGCAATTCTCAAGAATTGAAGGCAGGGCAGATAATACGCCTTATGACAGGCGCAGGCCAGATGCCAGCATAAATAACAGGATAAGTATAATTATCCTAAAACAGAACGACACGCCTAACCATAAAAAATCCCTTCCTGATACTATCTTCAAAAATAATACTGGGCAGGATTTCTTAAAGCGTAGTACAAAATAAATATCATGACGTCACTATCACATAAATTTATCAGGTATAAATGCTTAAATTATTAATTTTATTTATTTTTGCGTTAATTATTTCCGTTATTTTCCTGTGGCTAGGTGAAAACTCTGGAAATGTAGTAATTAACTGGCTTGGATATAAAATAAGCCTGTCGAGTAATTTCTTCCTTGCGGCCGTTATCATACTGATATTTACCGTTTTATTATTTATCACCATATTATCAGCGATAAAAAACCTGCCCCTTGTTTTTAAAAAAAACTTTTTTAAAAGAACAGAGGAGAATAATTTTAAAATACTGGAAAAAGGAATTTTAAGCCTTTTATCTTCCGATAAT
>DQGZ01000038.1 GCA_003531345.1 Alphaproteobacteria bacterium
TCTATCTGATAATTCTGAACAAGCGGCGCCATCAGCAAAATCTATTGAGGTTGAACTGGCAGGAAATTCTAAAAATGAACCATCTTCTTTTCTAAGCCTGAAAGCAATAATATGCATAACATAATCATCTGGCTCAACATAACATCTTGCATTGGTTCTATCTGATAATTCTGAACAAGCTGGTGAGCCGCTTCCCCAATCATCACCACCACCAGATGAAGAGCTGCCTGAACCGCCCGAAGATGAACCTGAACCGCCTGAAGATGACGAAGACTCTTGCGCTAAAGCCACCCCTGAAGATAGTATAACTGCGCTTGATAATAATAAAGTGAGTAGTTTTTTTATTTTCATGTCTATTTAAATAAGGGGCTGACACTTCGTATGAAATATCACCCAAAACTAATTCTCAAGCAGAACATTAGAATTTTAACAATAACGACAAAAAATATAAATTTAACTATAACCAAAACAACACAAATTAACGCTTGTAAACTGTGAAAAATCGTCTAAAAGGCGCTGGAAAATTTATAAATTCAATCTACTTAAAAAATATGTCAGTTGGCAAAAAAGTCCCTTTGGAAATGTACAGAAATATCGGTATCTGCGCACACATTGACGCAGGTAAAACCACTACTACAGAACGTATTTTATATTACACGGGTAAGTCTCACAAAATCGGTGAAGTTCACGAAGGTGAAGCAACAATGGACTGGATGGAGCAAGAGCGTGAGCGTGGTATAACAATAACTTCGGCTGCAACAACAGCATTCTGGAAAGACCATCGTATTAACATCATCGATACCCCGGGCCACGTTGACTTTACAATTGAAGTTGAGCGTTCATTACGTGTATTAGACGGTGCAGTTGCAGTGTTTGACGGCGTTGCAGGTGTTGAACCGCAATCAGAAACTGTTTGGAGGCAGGCTAATAAATATTGTGTTCCACGTATGTGTTTTGTTAACAAGCTTGACCGTACTGGTGCAAATTTCTTCCGCTGCGTTGACATGATAAAAGATCGTTTAGGCTCAACTCCGTTAGTTTTACAATTACCTATCGGCGCAGAAGCTGATTTACAGGGCGTTGTTGACCTAGTGCGTATGAAAGGCGTTGTATGGAAAGGTGAAGAATTAGGCGCTAAATATGACTATGTTGACATACCTGCTGACCTTGTTGAAAAAGCTAAAGAATACCGTGAGAAATTAGTTGAAACAGCAGTTGAAGCTGATGATGCAACTATGGAAAAATATTTGAACGGTGAAGAAATCAGCGAAGCGGAATTAAAAGCTGCTATCCGTAAAGGTACTATTGCTTTAAAATTTGTTCCAGTTGTTACTGGTTCGGCTTTCAAAAATAAAGGCGTTCAATTACTTCTTGATGCGGTGGTTGACTATCTTCCTTCCCCGCTTGATATTAAAGATGTTGAAGGCATCAATCCTGATAATGAACAGCCTGATACTCGTAAAGCTAATGATGCAGCTCCATTCTCTGGTCTTGCATTCAAAATCATGAATGACCCATTCGTTGGTTCACTTACTTTCGTTCGTGTTTATTCAGGCGTTCTTAAATCAGGTGATGCGTTATTGAATTCAGTTAAAGATAAAAAAGAGCGTATTGGTCGTATGTTATTAATGCATGCCAACAACCGTGAGGACGTGAAAGAAGCTCACGCTGGTGATATTATTGCCGTTGCAGGTTTGAAAGATACTACAACAGGTGACACGTTATGTGACCCTGCAAAACCTATCATTTTAGAAAGAATGGTATTCCCTGAGCCAGTAATTGAAATTGCAATTGAGCCAAAAACAAAGGCTGACCAAGAAAAAATGGGTATAGCAATTAACAGGCTTGCTGCGGAAGATCCATCGCTTAGGGTTTTCACTGACCACGAAACTGGTCAAACCATTTTGAAAGGTATGGGTGAATTACACTTGGAAATCATTGTTGATCGTATGAAACGTGAATTTAATGTTGAAGCTAATGTTGGCGCTCCACAAGTTGCATACCGTGAAACTATCTCGCGCGCAGCAGAGCTTACTTACACCCACAAAAAACAATCTGGTGGCGCTGGTCAATTTGCGAAAATTAAAGTTAAATATGAGCCGAAAGAACCAGGCACTGGTTATGAGTTTATCAACGAAGTTACAGGTGGTAATGTTCCAAAAGAATATATTCCATCAGTTGATAAAGGAACACAATCAGCAGCTGAAACTGGTCCTATTGCTGGCTTTCCCACTATTGACTTCAAAATTACATTATATGATGGTGCTTACCACGATGTTGACTCCAGTGCACTTGCATTTGAAATAGCTGCTCGGGCTGCATTCCGTGAAGCTATGGAGGCTGCTAAGCCAGTATTGCTTGAACCTATAATGAATGTTGAAGTAGTAACACCTGAAGATTACATGGGTGATATAATTGGTGACTTAAACTCTCGCCGTGGACAAATAAATTCAATGGATGATAGAGGAAATGCAAAAGTAGTTAGCGCAAAAGTTCCACTTGCTAACATGTTTGGTTATGTTTCCACACTTCGCTCTATGAGCCAAGGTCGCGCACAATTCACTATGGAATTTGCTCACTATGACCAAGTGCCTAACAACGTAGCTGCTGAAGTGAAGGCGAAAGTGGCTTAAACCCACTTTCGGAAATGCCTTAATTAGAATTACTGGTTGATGCAGTGTTTGGCATAAGGGACATAATTAAAAAAGTGTTTGGTGCTTTTTAGGTTTTAGGAAATTTTTTAGGAAGAATTCTATTGTATTTTTCTTTCTTGGTTTTGAAAGATAACTATGCGGGCGGCGTAAATCAGCCCATTTAAGCTGATAAAATTTTAGTTATTATAACACCATTTTTTAGCCTGCACATTTTAGTTATGCCCTGTTTTACAACTTGAATTTTACAGCTTTTATGAGAGGGGAGGCTTTTCTTTAAGCTGCTTCCTTCTCATTTTCTTTGCTGCTGCTAGGTATCATACCTAATGCGTGCTTATAAAGGTCTAAAATCTCTTCTTCTTCCTGTAGTTTTTCAGCATCTTTTTTACGGAGCTGGATAACTTTACGTAATATCTTTACGTCAAACCCTTGGCTTTTTGCCTGTGCATAGGCATCACGGATATATTCCGCCACTTCTGTTTTTTCTTTTTCCAGATTTTCAATTTTAGAAACTAATGCCCTTAACTGCTCGCCTGACTGACCGCCGAAATTTACCATGATCTCTCTCCGTATTATTTTTGTTTTATTTGGGAAATAATCTATAAGTTATAATTATAAAAGTGCAAACGAAAGTAATAAGTATTTTAGTAGCAGTATAAAAGAGTTATTACTTATAGCCTTTCTATCTGCCAATACTCTCCAATATCTCTTTCGCAGCTTGGGCAGGGTTTGGGCTTTGAGTTATGGGGCGGCCGATAACTAGGTAATCAGCGCCGAGTTCAATTGCCTGTTTCGGGGTCATAACCCTTTTCTGGTCGTCATTTGAAGAATTGGCAGGGCGAATGCCAGGCACAACAACCTTGATGCTATTGCCAAAATTCTTCTTTATTCGCTCAATCTCAAACGGGCTGCAAACAACGCAATCAATGCCGCATTTAACTGCAAGCTCTACCAGTTTAAAAACCTCATCATTAACGCTGTTCTTGAACCCAAGTTCTGCAATATCATCAATGCTGGTAAGTACCGTAACACCTGTAAGCCTTGGGCGGGGGTTGAATTGCTTCACGGTTTCAACGGCTTTTTTTAAAACATCACTGCCAGAAAGTAAATGGATGGTTGTGAGTTCGCAGTTAAGTTTTGCTATACCTTTTAATGCACCTGCAACAGTGTTTGGTATATCATAAAATTTGAGGTCTAAAAAAATTGGCAGACCAACTTTCTCTACTTCCTTAACACCTTCAATGCCGTTGCTGCAAAAGAACTCCAGCCCAAGTTTTATCATGCCAACATAGGGCTTTACTTGCCGCGCCATATCAATGGCAGCTTGCACATCAACAGTATCTATCGCGCAGATTATTGGGTTTTTCATCTGAAGTAGTAATGAGAGTTGAGAGTTGAGAGTTTAGTTGCAGCAATGAAAGTTGCAAGGTTAAAAACTACTCAACTCTCACCACTCAACTCTCGTAACTGAATTATACTGAATAATAATTAAGGAATTCCACTGGGTGCGGGGTCATTTCAACTTCGTCGATCTCAGCAACCCTTAAACCGATATAAGCGTCAATTAACTCATCAGAAAATACACCGCCTTTTTTAAGGAAGTCACGGTCTTTATCGAGGTGAGATAAAGCTTCACGGAATGAAGTTGCAACAGTTGGAATGTCTTTCAACTCTTCAGCGGGAAGGTCATAAAGGTTTTTATCCATTGCGTCGCCTGGGTGTATTTTGTTCAAAATACCGTCAATACCTGCCATTAACATTGCTGCAAATCCAAGGTAAGGGTTCTGCGTTGGGTCAGGGAAGCGAACTTCAATACGTTTGCCTTTAGCAGAGGCAACATAAGGAATGCGGATAGAAGCAGAGCGGTTACGTGCAGAGTAAGCAAGTAATACAGGTGCTTCATAACCTGGAACTAAGCGCTTATAACTGTTTGTTGAGGCGTTAGTGAAAGCATTAAGAGCTTTTGCATGTTTAATTATACCGCCGATGTAATAAAGTGCGGTTTCGGAAAGATCAGCATAGCCATTACCTGCAAATAAAGGTTTGTCACCTTTCCAGATAGATTGGTGGCAGTGCATGCCAGAGCCATTATCACCCTTAACAGGCTTAGGCATGAATGTTGCCGTTTTGCCATATGAATGTGCAACATTGTGAACAACATATTTGTATTTCTGAACATTGTCCGCAGCGTCAATAAGTGCGCCGAACTCAGTGCCAAGCTCGCATTGTGATGGGGCAACCTCGTGGTGGTGAAGTTGACCGTTTATGCCAATTTGGCGTAATACGGTAACCATTTCCGCACGTACGTCGTTCAAGTGGTCAACTGGCTGAACAGGGAAATAGCCACCTTTAACACGTGGTCTGTGCCCCATATTGCCGCCAGCATAGTCCTTGCCAGAGTTCCAAGGCGATTCTTCCGAATCGATAGTAACATGGCAGCCTTTCATTGAGGCGTCAAAAGTTACGTTATCAAAAAGGAAAAACTCCAGCTCAGGGCCGAAAAATGATTTATCTCCAATGCCAGTACTTTTTAGATATTCCTCAGCACGCTTAGCAGTGGAGCGTGGGTCACGTACGTAACCTTGACCAGTAGCTGGTTCAATAACATCGCAGAAAACAATTGCAGTTGGTTGAGCGGTAAATGGGTCAATGAATATTGAATGTGCATCAGGCTGCAATATCATGTCTGATTCGTTAATGTCTTTCCAGCCTGCTATGGAAGAACCGTCAAACATAATGCCTTCAGCAAGCTTTGCTTCATCAATTTGGCTTGCGTGATAGGTGGTGTGCTGCCACTTGCCTTTAGTGTCAGTGAAACGGAAATCAACGAACTCAATGTTGTTATCACGGATAAGTTTTAAAGCTTCAGATACTGCGTTTGACTTGTTTGACATAAAATAAGGTACGCTTAGGGGTTAATTTCGCTTGGCTTTATATTGTAAAACAAAGCTAATTTCAATTAGTTTTTATAGGCTATAAGCAAATATTCATATCAATTTAAATAAAGCTGAATATTAAGCCGATCAGCCCGCCAAATACCCCGCCCCAAACAACCAGCCAGCCGAGGTGCTTTTCTATCATTTCCTGTACTATGTTCTTTACCATTTGCGGGGTTAGTTTTTCCAGCCTTGTATCAATTATATGCTCAACTTTTTGAGTTATGGTTTCAATTGTTCCGCCGCTTTGCTCTGGGCTTTGTGTTAATTCTGTTATTATCTCCTGAATTTTTCGTTCTATTGGCTCTTTTAGTGGCTCAAGGGCTTTTTTACCGCCAAACATTGCTAACATTCCGCCAAACTGGCTGTTCATTATGGCGTCAACTAAACCTTCATAAATTTTGTTCAGGTCAATTTTTTTTGAGATATCAGTAAAATTATTTTCAGTAAAAAACTGTTCCAGATGCTGCCTGTTAAAAAACTCCTTTATTATAAGGTTCTTTATGCCAGCCTTAAACTCTTCGAACCTATTTGGCACAACGCCTGAACCATATAGAAAAGGAACTTTTTCAAACAGCATATAGATCGCTAGCCAGTTGGTAATTGCACCAGAAAATGCAAAAAACCCCGTATTCATAATTTGTGATGAATAGATGGGGGAATAAAAACCGATTATGATTAAAGCTATTGAGATTATATTGGTTAAAAGGCTCATAGATGTAAGATGTTAGATGATATATTTAGATAATAAATTTCAGACATGAAGCTCCACTATCTAACGTCTAATATCTAACATCTAAGGTTCTATCTTCCCGTGGCATTGCTTATACTTTTTTCCGCTACCGCAAGGGCATGCTTCATTACGGGCAATCTTCCCCCAAGTTGCTGGGTTTCTTGGGTCACGGTCTTTTGGGTCAATATTAGTGCGAATAGTTACCTGAGGTTGTTTTTCTGCACCTGGGTTAAAGCCTGCTGCGGGGTCAAAATTTCCTTCAAATGTTTGCTTCTGGCGCTCCATCATTTTTTCCGACATTATTTCTATCATGTCTTCATCCTGCGTGATGTGGATATGGAAAATGCGGGTGAGGTATTTTTCAGTTAATAAAACTAGCATGTCTTTAAATGCGCCAAAGGCCTCAGATTTATATTCATTCAATGGGTCTTTCTGGGCGTAGGCACGAAGGTTTATGCCTGTTCGCAACTGGTCTAAAAAGTGTAAATGGTCTTTCCACACTTCATCAAGCGTGAATAACAGGATGCGCTTTTCAAGCCCTGTCATCTGTTCTTTATTATATGCCTCATCACGTTTTGAAAGAACCGCTTTTGCCGCCTCAAGTATCTTATCGTATATCTCATTATCGGTAATACCATCTTCCTTTGCCCAGTCTTCAATATTCAGCTGCAACCCAAATATTCTGTATACCTCATTAGCTAGGGTTTTGGTTTGCCAGCTTTCTACATAAGAATTTTCAGGTATATAGGCGCTAACCAGTTCGTCTATCTGCTCATCTAAATATTGTTCAATTTTATCACGAACGTCAGCAGCATTCATGATATTTATACGCTCCCTATATATAATCTTGCGCTGATCGTTCATTACATCGTCAAATTTGAGCAGGTTTTTTCGTATATCAAAATTCCTTGCTTCAACCTTACCTTGAGCCTTTTCCATTATGCGGGTTATCATCGGGTGCTCTATTGGTTCACCCGGTGTTCCCATTTTTTCTAATATCCAGTTCATCTTTTTATCAGCACCGAAAACACGGATAAGGTCATCCTCCGCAGACAGGTAGAATTTTGAAAAGCCAGGGTCCCCCTGCCTTCCTGAGCGACCACGCAACTGGTTGTCAATACGGCGGCTTTCATGCCTTTCAGTGCCAACTACGCATAGCCCGCCAGCTTCCAGAACGGTTTTTTTGTCTTCAATTATCTGCGCTTTTATTTTCTCTTCAAGGTCTTTTAAATATCTTTCATCAGTTATACCTTGAGCAGCATCCTTCATTAGTAATTCAAAATTGCCGCCAAGCTGAATATCAGTTCCACGACCAGCCATATTGGTTGCAACCGTTACGGAACCAGGTCTGCCAGCTTGTGCAATTATCAGGGCTTCTCTTTCATGCTGTTTTGCATTTAAAATACTATGTTTTATGCCTTGTTTTTTCAGGTATTTTGAAAGCATTTCAGATTTTTCAACGCTTGCTGTACCAGCCAGAACAGGTTGTTTTTTCTCATTACAGCTTTTTATCAGCCGTGCAATTGCTTCAAATTTCTCCTCTTCAGTGCGGTAAATATTATCATCCTCATCTTTACGCTGTATCGGGCGGTGGGTAGGTATTTCAATTACTTCAAGATTATATATCTCAGAAAATTCTGCGGCCTCTGTCATTGCGGTTCCCGTCATGCCGCTAAGTTTTGGGTACATGCGGAAATAATTCTGGTAGGTGATAGAGGCTAAGGTCTGGTTTTCATTCTGTATTTTAACGTTTTCCTTTGCTTCTAATGCCTGATGCAATCCGTCAGAATATCTTCTGCCTTCCATTATCCTGCCAGTGAATTCATCAATTATATAAACAGCACCTTCCTTCACTAAGTAATCCTTATTTTTCACGAATAATTTATGTGCTTTAAGCGCCTGATTAGTGTGGTGCTGAACAGTTATATTTTCCACGTCATAAAGGGTTGACCCCTCGCGGATAACGCCTTCAGAGCAGTATAGCTCCTCAATGAATTGGTTGCCTTCCTCAGTTAATATAACACTATGAGCCTTCTCATCAATTTCATAATGGCTGGCTTCAAGTTTCGGGATATATTTATTTATTTTAATATACAGGTCTGTTCTGTCTTCAACTGGGCCAGATATAATAAGCGGGGTGCGTGCTTCATCAACTAATATACTATCCACCTCATCAACTATTGCAAAGTTGAAAGGGCGTTGGAACATCTGGTTAAGTTCAAACTTCATATTATCACGCAGATAGTCAAAACCAAACTCGCTGTTTGTTCCGTAGGTTATGTCGCAATTATATTGCTGGCGCTTTTCAGGTGGAAGCTGCCCATGCAGTATGCAGCCAGTTGTAAGACCAAGGAAGCTGAATATCTTGCCCATCCATTCGCTGTCCCTTTGTGCTAAGTAGTCATTCACGGTAACAACGTGAACGCCCTTTCCTGAGAGTGCATTAAGGTAAGCCGCCAGAGTTGAAACAAGGGTTTTACCTTCACCAGTTTTCATTTCGGCTATTTTTCCCTGATGCAGAACAATACCACCGATTAGCTGTACGTCATAATGGCGCTGCCCTAACACACGCTTTGCCGCTTCACGCACGCAGGCGAAGGCTTCAGGTAATAATTCATCGAGTGTTTTGCCGTTGGCAACAAGGCTCTTGAATTCGCTGGTTTTGTTCTTCAGGTCATTGTCAGAAAGTTTGGATATGGAATCCTCAAGTGAGTTTATGTACTCAACAGTAGACTGCAACCCTTTCAAATATCTTTCATTCGAAGTGCCAAAAATTTTTTTAAGTAAGCCGTTTAACATTTATCTTATATACAGAATTTTTATTTTACCGTCATTGCGAGGAGCGTAAGCGACGAAGCAATCCATCCTTACGAGTAAAACTTACAACCTAGATGGATTGCTTCGCAAATGCTCGCAATGACGAAAACTTAAGCCGCCAATGCAAAAATCGTCAACACAAATTTAACAAGGTAACTTCTATAGAATTTATATTTTGTTGCAAGTGGAGATTGGGGGTGGTTTTTTACGAGGCTACCCCAACATACGGCTTTCTATAACTTTAGCAGAATATCTTGGTGGAGGGACAAGGTTTCCCGAGCAGCTTGGGCAGACATCACTGGTTCGTTCAGTAGTTTGCGAAAGTAGCGGGCTTTCAACACCTGTTTGTGGTGTATCAGTACTTGCCATTTGGGGTTGAGGTTTAACCTCTTCCATAGGGGCATTCTTTTTATCTAAAAATGGCGCAATAAAATCAAAAACCCAGCCAAGCCCAAGCCCATCTAATATTTTAAATACAATATTGTTTTTTTTATCTTCTTCAGCCTTTAAATTATCCTCCTGCTCTTTCTGAGTTCTTGCAGCTTCTGCCAAAGCCTTTTCCTGCAAAGCTTCTTCAGCAGCTTTTTTCTTAGCAATATCAATTTTATTTGCGGTTACGACTTCTTCTACATTTTCTTCTGGTGTACTAGGTGTATTTTCAACTGGTGCTTCCTGTTTACCTTTAGTGCCTGTTGCTGCAGGTTTCTTTGTGGTTGCTGGTGTGTTCTTTTGTGGCTTTTGCTGCTCAGGTTTTTTTTGTGGTTCTTCATCTGGAAGAATTTGCTTAAAAAACTTTGAGTCTGTATTAGGAACTGCATCAACCAATTTTGCTGGAGTTACTCCATCAGTATTTGCCCCACCTCTATTATCATTTAAGAATTTCTTTTGGTTTGGGTCAGTTATACCATTATTTACTTTTTCATAAGCCTTTTTAAGTATATCTTCAATTTTCTCCAGTGTAACGTTATCTCCTAATTTAGCTAGTTCAGTGTAAACTAGACCTTTATATTTTTCAAAATTCCCTTTTAAGAATGTTGATATTTTTTGTGCAGAGGAGAGCCCTTCGCCATACTGATTAGACATATAAGCACTCGCACCATAATCAACAATTGCCCCTAACAATCCGCCAGTAGCAGGTTTTTTCTTGTCAATTTCACTCTGTATATGGGCTGGCTCTAGTAATTTTGCATTAGGTGCGAAATATAATACCTCCACAACCCTTTTTGCGCTGGCTTGCGTCATCGTGGCTGTTAACGGATCTATTTTATATTCAGTACCAGGCATTTAATAAGTATTTAATAACCTTTATTATAATGTGAAATGATTAAAAAAGTGTAAAGAAAATAAAAATTTAAACAAATTATTTTAAAAATGTTATAATGCTACAAATTAACTCAAATTACTGTTATATGTCAATAGCTTGTGTAATAAGAAATATTTTTTGCAAAACGAAGTTCGATCAGGAGGTTTTGAATATTCAGTCCGCCTTGTATGAGCTGGGGTATCATATCGGCAGTTCAAAGAACCATGGCGGTGGTGGTAAAAACGGGCTTGATGGCAGGAAGGGCAAGCTTACTGATGCAGCGATAACCCTGTCAAAACAGAAAATATCTCAGGAATTAGGGGTTAATTTAGGTGCCACGGCGGAGATAACTTTTGAGTATAAGGAGTTGATACTTAACTTAAGCCGCTTGAGGAGCATCTATAAATTACTGGTGGATGAAGACACCTCAAATGATAAAGCGGTGCAGAAAAATGCCATGAATACGGTTGTGAAGTCAAATAGTAATTTTGAGAAAATACTCAAGAATAATGGCATATTCCTTGGTGACGGGCTTGATGATGGCGAAATAAACCAGATAGGCGTAATGATAGAGAAAATATGGGGCGGCAGGTAAGCTAGTGTAAGCTGTAATGACGAAATGGTATTAAAGCCTTATTGAAATTAGCTATATTTAACCAGCCGATTATTTTTTCTGCGATTCAGATTTTTGCTGGTATAATTTGCCAAAATCAATTGGGTCAAGCAGAAGTGGTGGGAAGCCCCCATCACGTGTAAGGTCAGCCACTATTCTTCTTGAGAAAGGGAATAATATAGCAGGGCAGAATATCAATAATACAGGTTGTAGTTCGTTGTCAGGTATTCCTTCTAGCCTGAATATCCCTGCGTATGAAACCTCACTGATGAACATAATTTCTTCATCTCTTTTAGCTTGTGCGCCAATTTTTAGTTCAACCTCAAACTGGTTATCGGAAAGTTTTTTAGCAAGCACATCAACCGAAACGTTGATATTGGGCTTTACCTCACTTGGTTGTAGGCTCATTGGTGCATTTGGGTTTTCAAAAGATACGTCTTTTACATATTGTACCAGAATATTGATAGACCTGTTATCTTCCTGCTGATTTTCTTTCGCACCCATAATTATTTTATTGATAGTTGAATTTTAAAACCCATAACTAAACGTAAATTAAATATCGTCAATATATAATGCTTAATAAAATAATAAATTTTCTGTCAGAGTTCAAAAAGCTGTATCTCAACAAAAAAATGTTTCTTATCGGCGCATTGGGCTATGGAAGTGGCGTACCTTTTTCGCTTATATTCATTACCTATACATTTAACCTTGCTGAAAAGGGTATAAACCTTCGTGATATTGGCTTATTCGGATTGGCTGGGCTGCCTTTTACCATAAAATTCATCTGGTCACCACTGGTGGATGGTTTAAAGATACCATTTCTTTATACTAGGTTTGGCATGCGCCGTAGCTGGCTTATATTAAGCGTTATACTGCTTATGATATTCATTGCAAAACTTGCTTTTGTTAATCCAGCAACTGACATCATTGAAGTGGTTTATCTTGCTATAATAATATCTTTCATCTCTGCCACTTATGACATTGCTTATGACGCAATACGTGTGGAATTGCTCAAGGAGGATGAGCAAGGAGCAGGGGCAGGGGTTTCAATAATGGGTTATCGTATTGGCATGCTGATGTCTGGTGGTATAGCCCTGATACTGGCAGATCAAACCAGTTGGCAAACCTCATTTTTATTCATGGCGGCAACATTGGCAATAGCCTTGCTTGCAGCGTTTTTTACTAAAGAGCCAGAGCGTGAAGAGGTAAAAGATATTGCACAAGGGTTTGTTAGCTGGACCAAAAATTATATAGCTGAGCCCTTCATACGTTTTTCATCAAAGCACCAGAACTGGCTGTATATTATAATATTTGCCATATTATATAAAATAGGTGATGCTCTACTCAGCAAAATGTTAAACCCCTTCTATCTTGAAATGGGCTTCACAAAAACCGAGGTGGCAGAGATTACAAAGTTTTTCGGTTTTATAATGACAATTTTAGGAGGTATAATAGGCGGTTGGGCGGTTTATAAAATTGGTGTCATTCGTTGCCTTTTCATCTTTGGGATTTTGCAGGCGGTCAGCAATTTAAGTTATGCCTACATACCAACAATTGGCAGCAGTGTATTGTATTTAACATTCGTTATAGCAGTTGAGAACATTACAGGTGCAATGGGTACAGCCGCATTTGTTGCCTATCTAGCTGGTATAACGGAGCGCAAATTCACCGCAACGCAATATGCCCTGCTTACCTCCTTTGCATCACTGGGGCGATGGATAACTAATGCCCCAAGCGGATATATGGTTGATAAAGAGTTTGGTCTGGGCTTATCATGGGAGTGGTATTTCATTACCACTGTAATTATCTCTATCCCTGGTATTGTAATGGTCAAGTGGCTGAAAAGGGGGTGAACAATTAAAGGCTAAGCTGCAATTTCAGTTAGTTTTGAAGTAAGGTGGTTTTTAATAGGCATTACTTTATTAGAGAGTTTAAGTAGTCCTTTCCTTAATATTCTGGCAGAAGTGCTGGTATTAGTGTAAAGTTTTACTATCTGGTTGGTGGTTAAATAAAATGGCAATGTTGCAGCTTTATGTAACTTGTTATATTCCTGTAATGCTGCTTGAGTATATGCGGGGTATCCTATCTGCAAGTTACGTTTTATTAAATTTGCCAGAGTGTTCTGCCCGCGCAATCCAAAATTGAACCCATGGGCAGTTACTGGGTGCATACCAACTGCTGCATCACCAAGCAGTACAAAATTTTCCTTATAAAAACTCTCCGCATAAACAGAAACCAGAGGGTATGAATATCGTTCACTGCAAACTTTCATTTTACCATATTGCTCAGCAAAACTGGTTGAAATGTTTTCGGCAAGTTCATCATCAGGCATATTCTTATAAAATCCCGCAACCTCATTAGGTATAGTTATCACCGCAGAAGAAAAATTCTGGCTAAGAGGCAATATTGCCAAGGTTTTATCATATAAAAAACATTCATACGCAACGTTATTGTGAGGCTTTTCATGAGATCGGAAGAGCCGTCGT
>DQGZ01000213.1 GCA_003531345.1 Alphaproteobacteria bacterium
CATATTATTCAACCCACAATTCAGGTACTCTAATAACCGTGAATATGATACAAAAACAAGGTTCGTAGCTACAATCGGCCCTAAATTCGGTTATGATAAGTTAAATGATTTCTACTATGGTGTTGACCCCAAATTTGCAACCACCACAAGAAACTCCTTTGACGCTAATGATGGCTATATCGGCACGGAGCTTTCATTTGGCTCTTTCTACAATTTCTTGCCTGATGTTAATTTATTTTTTGGTGCAAGTGTAAGCGTCAACAATGGCAGCGTCAATGAGGAAAGCCCACTCTACAGGGAAGATTATGACTACAGGCTGGCAACAGGCTTCATTTATTCAATGTATAAAAGTGAAAAAAAGAACGTTATACCTAAGTAGCTTAAAAGCCTTACATAACCCTAGACACAAAATTCTAAACTCTTATATATAAAGCACTTAACAATCTGCACCTGTAAAATGTCAAAAATCATTGCAAAAAAAAACAAAATAGACCCCATAGCTGACCCTAATTTTGAGATAACTTCTAAGCCATTTCCTTCCTCACATAAAATTTATATCGCAGGTAAAATTCATCCAGAAATTAAAGTTGCGATGCGTGAGATTTCTCTTGCCCCAAAAGCACTGGAAGTGCCTATTAAAGTATATGACACATCAGGAATATATACTGATGAAAATGCTAAATTTGATATTCGTAAAGGCTTACCAAAACTCCGCCGTGATTGGATATTAAAGCGAGGTGATGTTGAGGAATATCAGGGGCGAGAAGTGAGACCTGAGGATAATGGGCAGAGAGACGTCATTGCGAGGAGCGAAAGCGACGCGGCAATCCAGAACGGTGATTCTGTCAGCCCGCATTTATTGCAAGAGGAGAATGTCACCCCCCATTTATTGCGGGGTTTAGGGCAAGATCAAAGCCCGCAACAAGTGCGGGCTAACAAAGGCACTCGCAATGACGAACTATTATTTGACTTAAAGGGCTACAAACCCCTTCGTGCTAAGGCTGGCAAAAATGTATCCCAGATGTACTATGCAAAACAGGGAATTATAACGCCTGAAATGGAGTATATAGCAATTCGTGAAAATTTAGGTTTAGAAAAACTCCGTAAAAATTCTAAGGGTGGTTTTTCGTGGGGTGCATCAATTCCTGATGAAATTACACCAGAATTTGTGCGTGATGAAATAGCTCGTGGGCGTGCAATTATCCCTTGCAACATAAATCACCCAGAAACTGAGCCAATGATAATTGGTAGAAATTTCTTGGTGAAAATAAATGCAAATATTGGCAACAGTGCCGTAACTAGTTCAATCGGTGAAGAGGTTGAGAAAATGGTTTGGGCAACAAGGTGGGGTGCGGATACTATTATGGATTTATCCACTGGGAAAAATATTCACACCACCCGTGAATGGATTATGCGTAACTCACCAGTGCCAGTTGGCACAGTGCCAATTTACCAAGCTTTAGAAAAAGTTGGCGGCATAGCTGAGGAACTAACTTGGGAAATTTATCGTGATACTTTAATTGAACAAGCAGAGCAAGGCGTTGACTATTTCACCATTCACGCTGGCGTGCGTTTGCCATTTGTTCCGCTTACTGCAAACCGTGTTACGGGCATAGTTTCCCGAGGGGGCTCTATCCACGCTAAATGGTGTATTGCTCACCATAAGGAAAATTTCTTGTATGAAAATTTTGAAGAAATTTGTGAAATAATGAAAACCTATGATGTTGCGTTTTCATTAGGTGATGGCCTTCGCCCAGGCTCAATTGCTGATGCGAATGATGCGGCACAATTTGCAGAATTAAAAACATTAGGTGAACTTACGCAAATCGCTTGGAAGCACGACATACAAACAATGATAGAAGGGCCGGGGCATGTGCCAATGCACCTGATAAAAGAGAATATGGACAAGCAGATTGAAGCGTGCGGTGAAGCTCCTTTTTATACGCTTGGGCCATTAACAACTGATATTGCACCCGGTTATGACCATATCACCAGCGGCATTGGTGCGGCGATGATTGGCTGGTTTGGAACAGCGATGTTGTGTTATGTTACCCCGAAAGAGCATTTAGGCTTACCAAATAGGGAAGATGTTAAAACAGGTGTAATAACTTATAAACTTGCCGCCCACGCGGCAGATTTAGCCAAAGGCCACCCAGGCGCGCAAATGCGTGATGATGCGCTTTCAAGGGCAAGGTTTGATTTCAGATGGGAAGACCAGTTTAATTTAAGCCTAGACCCAGACACAGCAAAAGCATTCCACGATGAAACCCTGCCGAAAGACTCAGCAAAAGTTGCGCATTTCTGCTCAATGTGTGGACCAAAATTCTGCAGTATGAAAATTACGCAAGATGTTAGAGATTTCGCCAATTCAACCGCTGGTAAAGAGTTGGTAAATAATAATCAGCAATTAGCCTCTGGCGTCATTGTGAAAAGCGATAGCGACGCGGCAATCCAGCCTAATGAGCAAGCCTCTCAAACCGATGGATTGCTTCGCCCAAGCGCTCGCAATGACGCAACAACTCCCCCTCTACCTATTGGGCTGAACAATAAAATTGTTCAGGGTGAGGGTGAAGGCAAAGCAACCCAACTCACCCAAGATGAACTTGAAGCGGGTATGAAAGAAATGTCCCAAAAATTCCGTGAAATGGGTAGTGAAGTTTATGTGAAGGTTAAGGGGTAGGGATGGAAAATAACACGCAAAACGTATCAACAATATGGGATATTTTAACTGCATTGGGAACAGTAGGTAGCTGTATAATTGCTCTATTTTTTGATAAATTTAAAAATAAATTCTTCCCTCCTAAGCTTGAATTAGAAATTGATAATATATATGGTGAATTAACAGAAAAAAACTTTCCAGCAGTTCAAATTCCATCAAGGTATTATCATTTGAAAGTTACAAATAAGAGAAGATGGGTTACAGCTAAAAATGTCCAAATAATTTTAAGATCAGTTGAAAAAAAAGGTGTTAATGGAAATTGGATTGAACACTGGAGAGGAGATATACCATTTATGTGGAGGCATGAAAATATAAGACCTGTATCACTTAATGTTGGTCCTTCGTACACCTGTGATTTGTGTGATATAACAAAAAATAGAGGTCTTACTTTTCACTTAAAAACAATACCTAATAATTTTGTTTGTACTGAAATGCATGGAGAGCAGCACTATAAATTATTGATAGAAGCAATTTCAGATGAGAAAACCTCTAAAACATATGAATATATAATTGATTGGGATGGTTTGTGGGAAGATGGGGAAAAAGAAATGTCTAAACATTTTTCTATAAAACAGAGATAAGTTGTAACCGTCATTGCGAGCGTATGCGAAGCAATCCATCGGTTGGTAAGGGTTGCTTGAAAGAATGAGGGATAAATATCCTGAGGTTAATCTGGCTTGTGAGGATAGATTGCCGCGTCGGGGCTTCGCCCGCTCCTCGCAATGACGAAGTGGTTAGTTGCTCGTTCAAAATGACTACAACGGGAAAACGCCACAATAACATAAACCTTGATTTTATTTGTAAAACCCTCCTAACTCGTCATTGCGAGCGTATGCGAAGCAATCCATCGGTTGGTAAGGGTTGCTTGTAAAAATGAGGGATAAATATTTTGAGGTGAATTGGGTTGTAAGGATGGATTGCCGCGTCGCTGTCGCTCCTCGCAATGACGAAAAAATGGTAGGTTTTCGTTAACCCTCCTAACTCGTCATTGCGAGCGCTTGGGCGAAGCAATCCATCGATTTGTAAGGCTAGCTAGTAAGAATGAGGGATAAATATTCTGTGGTGAATCTGGCTTGTGAGGATGGATTAGCGAACCTTCGGTTTGCCACGTCGCTGTCGCTCCTCGCAATGACGAAGTTGGGGGTAGATTGCCACGCTTCGCCAAAGGCTCGCTCGCAATGACGGCTTAGGTATAAGCAGCGTGCAAGACAAGACAGATAAACTACAAATAATAGTTATGCACCAAGAAAAACAGCCTGCGGTTTACATAATGACTAATAAAATTAACGGAGTGCTTTATACAGGTGTTACATCAAACTTAATCCAAAGAGTTTATCAACATAAGAAAGGTTTGGTTGAAGGATTTACCAAGAAATATGAGTGCAAAATTTTAGTTTATTACAAATTATGTGGCACTATGGAATCCGCAATATTGGAAGAAAAGAGAATTAAAGCAGGCTCAAGGATAGATAAGGTTAAGTTGATTGAAGAGCAAAATAAATTTTGGAATGATTTATATCCAGAAATTTTAGCATAACCGTCATTGCGAGGAGGGGGTTGACGAAGCAATCCATCGGTTTGGAAGGGTTGCTTGAAAGAATGAGGGTAAATATCCTGAGGTGAATATGGTTTGTGAGGATAGATCTATCTTAAAAAACTAACCAAGTTCTGCAATTATTATGCTGGTAACTTCTTCTATAGGCTTTGTGCCATCAAGGGCGAAGTGAATTCCTTTTTTTGCGTAATAAGGCAATACTGGCGCTGTTTGATCCCAGTAGGTTTTTAACCTTTTAGTGAACACTTCTGGAACATCATCAGGGCGGGGCTGCTGACCTTTTGCTATTGCTTCTGCGGCACGCTTTTCTGAACGTTTTTTTAGTTCATCATCAGGAACTTTCACTTCTATCACCACGTCTATTTTTTTGCCCTTTTCAGCTAACATTCTGTCTAACGCTTCGGCCTGAGCTACTGTTCTGGGAAAGCCATCAAGCATGAAACCATTTGCACAATCAGGCTGGGTTATCCTTTCCTCTATCATGCCTATTATTACCTCATCTGGCACTAAGCCGCCTTCTTTCATTATCTTGTCTGCTTTCTTGCCGAGATCACTTTGGCTGGCAACCGCTGCCCGCAGCATATCACCTGTTGAAAGCTGTGGTATAGCATATTTATCTTTGAGTAGTTGCGCCTGAGTTCCCTTCCCCGCACCTGGTGGACCGAACAATATTATATTGCTTTTCATGGAACTACCTTTTCCTTCTGCCGCCACGCATGTTTCCTTGCTTTTTGAGGAGACCTTCATATTGATGTGCAATTAAGTGAGATTGAATTTGTGTTATAGTATCTATAGTAACGTTAACAACAATCAATAAACTTGTTCCCCCCAGATAGAACGGGAAGTTAAATTGTGATATTAATATCTCAGGAACTACACATACCAGCGCTATATAAGCCGCACCTATCACTGTTACCCTGTTCATTATGAACTGTAGATAGTCCTGTGTGTTCTTGCCAGGGCGGATACCTGGAATAAAGCCGCCATTCTTCTTCAAATTATCTGATGTCTCCTGTGGGTTGAAAACATTATTCATATAGAAGAAACAGAAAAATACGATAAGCGCCACATAAAGCCCTATGTATAAAGGCTTACCATGGGCAACATAAAAAGCGATTGTCTGCAGAATGCCTTCTGCACCCTGCTCCGCCCCGCCAAAACCTATCAATGTAGTAGGGAATAACAGAAGTGAGCTGGCAAATATTGGCGGTAATACACCAGCAACATTAAGCTTGAGTGGCAGGTAAGTGCTTTCACCCTGATATTGCTTATTGCCCACAACACGCTTTGGATATTGCACTACAACCCTTCTATACGCCCTTTCCATGAATACTATAAAATACACCAAGGCAGATATGAGGATGCAGATAAGAATGATGAACGGGGTAGAAAGTGAGCCAGTTCTTCCAAGCTCAAATAATTGACCAATTGCCGAAGGCAAACCAGCAACAATACCCGCAAATATTATGAGTGAAATACCATTTCCTATACCACGCTGGGTTATCTGCTCACCTAGCCACATCAAAAATAACGTACCGCCAATAAGTGAGGAAACCGTTGTTATAATAAAGAACATACCATGGTTTATAACTGCCATCTGACCGCCAACATTCATGGATTGCAAGAATTGTGCAATTCCAAAACCCTGTATACCCGCCATAAATACAGTGCCAACACGGGTCATCTGCTGTATCTTCCGCCTACCCGCTTCACCACCTTCTTTACGCAACTGGTTAAGAGGCGGATACATAACACTGAGCAATTGAACCACTATTGAAACCGTGATATAAGGCATTACGTTAAGAGCAAATATAGTCATACGGTGTAATGCGCCACCAGAAAACATATTAAATACTGCTAACAAGCCTCCGTCCTGCTGTTTTAGTATCTCTGAAACTACTTTAGTATCAACGCCTGGTAATGGAATATAAGTACCCAAACGGTAAACAAGTAATGCCCCCAAAACAAAAAATATCCTCTTTTTAAGCTCTTCTGCCTTACCAATTACTGATAGATTTATATTAGAAGCAAGCTTTTCAAATGAAGATGCCATGGCTATTTGCTAGATTTATGAGCCAGGAGTTGAGTAAT
Source organism: Alphaproteobacteria bacterium (assembly GCA_003531345.1). Classification (GTDB taxonomy): domain Bacteria; phylum Pseudomonadota; class Alphaproteobacteria; order Rickettsiales; family UBA8987; genus UBA8987. The sequence continues at coordinate 6,366 of DQGZ01000213.1, forward strand.
AATTGAAATACCAGTTTTACCGCTCATCACCATGACCCAAGGTGATAATAAATTATTTTTTCTTTTGAGCGGCTTTCCTTGCAGCAGTATTTTTTGCGGTTTTAGCTTCAGAGCGTTCTTTCTTATCCTGAAACTCTCCGCTGATAGAAACTTTTCCACCATTTTTCTCAACCGCTTTTACTGCGCTTTCAGATGCAGCATCAACCGTGATGGATAATTTTGATTTAACATCACCCTGAGCAAGTAACTTAACTTTATCAAACTGACCTCTTAGTATTCCAGCAGTTTTTAAAGTTTCATTATTAATCTCACCAGCTTTTAACTTGCCAGACTCAATAGCGTTTTCAATTTCCCATATGTTAACCGTCTGAACTTTTGCAGCCATAGGATTATTGAAACCACGCTTAGGTAACCTTCTGTGAATTGGCGTTTGGCCACCTTCAAAACCTTTGATAGCTACACCAGAACGAGCCGTCTGACCTTTACCACCACGACCGCAGGTTTTACCCTTACCAGAGCCAATGCCTCTGCCAACCCTCATCCTTCTTTTTTTTGCACCCTTATTAGGAGCTAACGACTGTAAAATTGCAACTGTACCTGTCATATATATTACCCTATTACTTCTACTAAATGTTTAACTTTCTCTATCATGCCACGAACCTGAGGTGAGTCAACAAGCTCAGAAGTTCTATTCAGTTTATTCAAGCCAAGGCCAGCCAGAGTTTGCCTTTGTATCTTCTGCCTCTTAATCGGGCTTCCTGTCTGAACCAGTTTTATTTTTTTTGCCGCTGCCATATTATTTAAAATTTAGTGGTTAATATCAGTAATTTGTATCAGTGATTATTTCACTGCACCAACACCTTTACTTACCTCAGTTACTAATTACTCCGCCGCCTCTTTGGTTTTTGCTTCCCTCTGAGAGATTATCTCAGATATTTTTTTATTCCTTCTACTTGCTGTTGCCTTAGGTGATTGAATCATTTTCAGCGCCTTAAGCGTTGAAGCAACCATGTTATAAGGGTTAGAAGAACCAAATGACTTAGCAACCACGTCTTTCACACCTAATGCTTCAAATATAGCACGAAGTGGACCACCAGCTATAACCCCAGTACCAGGAGCTGCTGACCTTAAAAATACTGTTGAAGAGCCAGAAGAGCATTTAATGTCATGGTGAATAGTTCTACCTTCTTTCAGCGGAACTTTTATCATCGCTTTACGCGCTGCATCAGTAGCTTTCTTTTTTGCGTCAGCCACCTCTTTTGCTTTTCCTTTGCCTACACCAAATTTGCCTTTGCCATCACCAACTATTACCAGAGCTGCAAAACCAAACCTTCTACCGCCTTTTACTACTTTGGTAGTTCTGTTTACAGAAACCAGCTTGTCAATAAGGTCAACACCTTCCTGATTCTGCTGTTGTGGTCTTTTGTTCTGTTGCGTTTGAGTATTCATAATTGATATTGATTAAAATTTAAGTCCTGCTTCCCTTGCTGCATCAGCCAGCGCTTTAACACGGCCATGATAAAGGTAACCACCCCTATCAAACACAACTTCAGTAACATTTTTTTCTTTCGCCCTTTGCGCTATTAAAGCACCAAGCTTTTTTGCACTATCTTGGTTTGACTTATTCTTGTTAGCCGCACCAAAATCCTTCTCAACAGTTGAAGCAGACACCACCGTAACACCAGCGACATCATCAATAACCTGAACATGTAGGTTTTTATTTGACCTGAAAACAGATAAACGCGGCTTACCATCAGCTGCCTTCTTAATCTTAAATCTGTTCCTAGCCAATCTTCTCTTTTCTGTAGTAACTGCCATAAAATTATAATTTAAGTTTCAGGTTTCAGGCTTCAGGTTTCAGGAACTCAGTACAAACTGAAACCTGATCTCTGACACCTAAAACCTAGTTTTTATTTTTTCTTACCTTCTTTACGCCTGATCTTCTCACCAGCATATTTGATACCCTTGCCTTTATAAGGCTCAGGCTTCTTCATTGCCCTAAGTTCAGCCGCAACCTGACCAACCAACCTTTTATCAATACCAGATATTTGTATTTCCGTTGGTTTTGGAGTTTTAATCTCAATACCTTCTGGCACCTGATAAATAACGTCATGGCTGAAGCCAAGGTCAAGCTTTAATGTTTTACCTTGAGAAGCTGCTTTATAGCCCACACCTTCAATCTCAAGGTTCTTAGTATATCCGTTTGTTACGCCTTCAACCATATTTCTGACTAAAGCACGTGATAAACCCCACAAAGCCTTAACCTTACCATCATTTTTCCTTTCAGGGTTAAGAGGGGCAAACACTATATTGCCGTCTTCAACCTTAATTGATATTTGCTCAGGCAACTGAACTTTTAAAGTTCCTTTTTTACCTTTTATCTCAACATTGTTGCCAGAATTGATCTTAACTTCAACCCCTGACTCAATTTTTACTGGTGCTTTACCTACGCGTGACATTGTTATTTTCCAAATAGTTAATTAAAATACTTCACAGATAACTTCACCGCCAACATTTGCTTTTTTAGCATCATGGTCAGAAAGTACACCCTTAGAAGTTGACAATATCTTGATACCTAAACCGTTAAAGCTTTTAGGCAGAGTAGCAATTTCACTGTACTGCCTCAAACCAGGCTTAGAAACCCTTTTTATATATTTTATAACTGGCTCACCCTTATAGTAAGCAAGGTTAACCTTAATAGATTTTACACCCTTCCTTACCTCAACAGTTTCAAAGGATTTAATGAAATTCTCAGCCTGAAGTACCTTCAGAACATTTTCATTCAATGTGCTGTATTTAACCGCTATTTCAGAGATTTTCGCCTGCTGACCATTACGGATGCTAGCAACCATATCTGATGTTAAATCATTTAAAGACATAAATACCTTACTATCTAAATTACCAAGAAGATTTTATTAAACCTGGAAGCTGCCCTATTGATGCAAGCTCACGAAGTTTAATACGGCATAAACCAAATTTGCGATAAACGCCCCTTGGCCTGCCTGTTATTTCACACCTATTCCTTATTCTTATTTTAGCAGAATTCTTAGGCATACGTGTTAATTTTAGAACCGCTTCAAACCTGTCCTCAGGAGAGGTTGATTTGTCCATTATAGTTGCTTTAAGCTTTGCTCTTCTTGCAGCAAACTTCTTTACAAGCACTTTTCTCTTGTCATTTCTTTCAACTGAACAGGTCTTTGCCATAATTCCTTTATTTTTTAGTAATTAATATCAGTAATTAGTATCAGTGGCCTTTCACTTATACTTATTACCACTACCAATCAGTAGTCATTACCAGTAATTAGTATCAATGTTTTTAACTGACACTATTCACTTTTTGTCTCAACATTATAAAAAGGCATGTTAAAACCAGCTATCAGAGCCCTGCCTTCTTCTGCATTTTTAGCACTGGTAACGAACGTTATATTCATACCCCTTACTTTATCAATTTTATCAAACTCTATCTCTGGGAAAATAATCTGCTCCTTCAAACCGAAAGTAATGTTGCCACTACCATCGAAAGACTTAGCGTTTAAGCCCCTAAAGTCACGTATTTTAGGAAGGGCTATATTAACTAACCTATCCAAAAATTCATACATTCTTTTATTACGCAATGTAACCATGCAACCAATTGGCGCACCTTGGCGTAACTTGAAAGATGCTATTGATTTTTTTGCCTTAGTAACAACCACCTTCTGACCAGCAATTGCTGTAAGGTCTTTTACTGCTGCATCAATAACTTTACCGTCTTTAGTAGCTTCACCCAAGCCGATATTAATGGTTATTTTCTGCAATTTAGGAATCTGCATAGCGTTTTTATAGCCAAACTGCTTTACCAAGTCTTTCCTTATCTTGTCATTATATTCTTTATGTAACCTTGCAACTACTGCCATATCATTAAATTTTTAGTGTTTAGTATCAGTAATTAGTATC
>DQGZ01000063.1 GCA_003531345.1 Alphaproteobacteria bacterium
CAAAGCTTCTCAACATCTTCAAAACTTAAACCTAAAACCGCTGCCATGCCTCCTATTCCTGCTGGCACCGCCGCCTGCATAGACTTGCCACGCAATTTCAATAATTTTGCAGTTTGTTTCAGGTCAAAACTTTCAGCCGCACAAAGTGCAGTATATTCACCCAGAGAATGCCCAGCAGTGAAATTACATAAATCTTCAATTTTTTTACCAGACTGTTTTTGGATAACACGCAAAATTGCAATTGATGTTACCATTAATGCGGGTTGTGCATTTTCAGTTAATGTGAGGGTTTCCTGATTACCTTCAAATATTATTTTTGATAGTTTCTGATTCAGTGCATCATCAACTTCATCAAATACCTCTCTGGCTTCTGGAAATGTATCATAAACTGGCTTGCCCATACCAACGATTTGAGAGCCCTGACCTGGAAATATAAATGCGATTTTAGACATATATAATGATATTTTACCCTGCTATTAAGGGAGTTAAAAAAGGAACTTTTGCGCCTTTATATCAAAAAAATAAAAGTGGCAAACTTTAAATTACAATTAGCTTTTTAAGCTTATAAGCGTAAGAAATTCTTTTCGGGTTTTTTCATTTTCTCTGAATAACCCGCGCACCTGACTGGTAACTGTTGATGTTTCAGTTTTATGTACACCACGGGTTGTCATACATTGGTGTTTTGCATCAATAACCACCGCAACCCCTTTAGGCTTTAATGCAGACTGTATAGCATCTGCAATTTGTGCAGTCATTGTTTCCTGAGTTTGCAGACGTTTTGAAAAAGCATCAAGCAGTCTTGCTATCTTGCTTATGCCAACAACTTTTTTATCAGGTATATAGGCTATATGGGCAACACCAAGTATCGGTGCAATATGATGTTCACAATGGCTTTCAACACGCATATTCTTAAGTAAGACCATCTCGTCGTAATTTTCAACCTCTTCAAAGGTTTTGGCAAGTATTTCATGAGGGTCTTCATTATAGCCAGAAAACCATTCCTCATATGCTTCAACTACTCGCTTTGGTGTGTCCTTCAACCCCTCTCTTTCAGGGTTGTCACCTGCCCATGAAAGCAGAGTTTTTACGGCATTCATCGCCTCATCTTTGGAGGGGCGCTTATTTGATTTCTCACTGACCATAAAATGTACTTATATTTTGTTTCAAGCTGTGATATAATGAGGCAAATCAAGTAATTCAAGAAAAATGAAAAATATTATTTTAGTTCTGGCAGCTTCAATGTTACTTACTAACTGTTCGTGGATATGGGAAAAAGCAGAAAAGCTAGGGAGTTACATGCCAGTGAAAGATGGTGTAGAGAGATGTAGTGGTGGTGTTTATTGTGGCTCAAGGAATGGCGGTAATAATGCACCGCAGACTCCAGACTCTAATTATTCCAGATAGTGGATTGATTAATAGTTGAAAATAAACCTGTTGTTAGAAGACTAATTTTTTGATACAATGACCGTCCGTTGGAAAGTTAACCCATTGAAATTTAGTGTTTATGGATGAATACAAGGTAATAAGACAAAAAATCGCTATGCTTGAGGATGAACATAGAAGCCTTGACCTCAGAATAAGCGGTTTTACAACTATTGATATGCTTGAAATCCAGCGGCTTAAAAAACAAAAACTTGCATTGAAAGATCAAATATCAAGACTATATTCAATGCTGCACCCAGATATTATTGCTTAACATATCTTATACATATAAATTTTATGTCAGAAAATACTTTAAAGCCATTAGTAAGCGTTATCATGGGTAGTAAAAATGATTTTCCAACCCTTGAAAAAGCGTGTGATATTCTGGCTGAACTGCAAATTCCCTATGAGGCAAAGGTTATTTCTGCTCACAGAACGCCTGAAAGGATGTTTGAATTTGCAAAAGATGCTAAGTCACGTGGGATAAAGGTAATTATAGCAGGTGCTGGTGGCGCTGCCCATTTGCCTGGTATGGTTGCCTCATTAACTCCATTGCCAGTTATTGGTGTTCCTGTTAAAAGTAAAACTTTAAATGGCTTAGATAGTTTGCTTTCAATTGTTCAGATGCCAGCTGGCGTTCCCGTTGCCACTGTTGCAATTGGCGATGCAGGCGCAAAAAATGCTGGAATACTGGCAGCCTCAATTCTTGGTTTGAACGATAATAAAATAGCAAAAGCCTTGGATAATTTCAGGCAGGCGCAAAAAGCTGCTGTAGCTCACGACCCAACATAAATTAAAACCAGATGTTCAATGATCTAAATATAAAGAAAGATAACTTACCCCTCACTCTACCAATATTTCCACTCTCAGGGGCATTGCTGCTGCCTAATATTGAACTGCCGCTTAACATATTTGAACAAAAATATATTAAGATGGTGGATGATGCTCTGGCAGAAAAAAAACTGATAGGTCTGGTTCAGCCTCAGCACAATCTTATAGCAAAGATCAGCAAGAATAAGCCTTTATATAAGGTTGGCTGTGTTGGTAAGATAAGGGCATTTAACGAAACCGATGATGGCAGGTACCTAATAGTTTTATCTGGTGTTTGCAGGTTTACTTTAGGTGAAGAAGTTGCAACCATGAGAGGTTATAGAAGATTCAAGGTGGATTATAGCAGCTTTGAAAATGATTTTGAAGTGCGTTCAGAGAAAAATATTTTTAAGCTGGAAATTGAACGAAAAGAATTATTCAGTAAAATAAATTCTTATCTGGAAAAGAACTCAATTGATGCCAGCCTGAATAATATATC
>DQGZ01000092.1 GCA_003531345.1 Alphaproteobacteria bacterium
CTTAATTTGAAACGGATATTAACTAGCTAATTTTAAATTGCAACTACCTTTTTTGTAGTAGTTAATAATCATATATTCTGTCATATCCAGCGTCATTATCCTGATCAGGAGATGCCACTGGTGCCTCAATTTCATTTTGCTGATTATAAATTGTGGAGGAATTATTACGATATGGGTTGTAATATCCAAGAGGTAGGTAGTCAGCATCCGCATCCTGATACATATCATAATTAATTTGTGGTACAGCAACAGGAACGGGAACAGGTATTGCAACAATAGTTGGTTGAACTGCTGTTGTAATGCCTGTTTGTTGCTGATTCTGAGGTTGATATTGTTCCCGCTCCATCTGTCTTCTTTTTGCTTCAAGAGCAGCTTTAGGTGGTACATAACCAGAATCATTATCAGTGAACGAATCTATCTGGCTTTCATCCATTATTCTTACTGTTTGCTTTTGCTGGACTGGTGGCGGCTGATATGCGCTAGGTGGTGGCTGCTGATTTGCTGCCAATATCTGATTATAAATATTAGCCTGTGACTGAGGCTTGTTTTCATTATTAATATTATTGAAAGAAGCGGGAACATTAGCAGGGTTTCTAGGCGCTGCATGATTTAAGTAATTTTTTTTTTCGTACTCACTTTGGGAGTTTTGTTTTGCAACAAATATTTGTGATGTATTAATGTTATTGGGTGGTTTCTGGTAAGTGTTATTTCCTTGAACACCATAAGGTGATGGCACCGCCCTGTACTGTTCTGGGGTTACTGGTTGTATTTGCTGAGGGTTATATTGTGGCGCTTGTATGGGTTGTTGCTGATAAATTTGTTGTTGAGCTGGCTGCTGGAAATATTGTTGCTGTGGTTGTAAATTTGGTTGATATTGCGGCTGCTGATATTGTACAGGCTGTAATTGTTGAGTATTATATTGCGGTTGGATTATCTGCGGCTGTAACTGCATTGGTTGTAAAGGTATAAAAGGCTGTGTGAAGCCAGTTGCTGCAGGCTGTTTTTGCCGTGCCTGATTAGTTATGACCAAGTTGGATATTATTTGCGATACGCCTTGCGTCTGTCTGGTTGATGCGATTATTTTATCGGCTGTCTGTGCATCAGGAACCTTACCATGTAAAATAACAATACCATTTTTAACTTCTGGGTAAACTGCTATCTGGTTGGTTGCACCACCACCTGCAACTTTGGAGTTTATCTGGCTTTGAATTGCCTGATCACCAGATGAAAGCTCTTTCTGCTTTGCTTCCATTTCCTCACGTGCCTGAATGAGCGTTTCAGTTTTTATCCGCTCGTCACCACGCTGTGATGCCTTTTTACCAAAATAATACCCTCCAGCGCCTGTTGCCGCAGCAAGCCCTGCAAATAAACAGCCCTGTAAAGATAATACAAGAAGTGTAAAAGTTGATAATTTCAAAAAACTATTAAATTTTTGTTTCATTGTTTTCTAATATAGCTTAATTTGCTTATATTAAACAACAAATTTGGTTAATTTATGGTTAACAACTCAATAAATTTTTCTAATTACGAGGTATCAAGCGCTCAGAACTACGTTTTGGAGAGGAATTTAGCGCTGGAAACCGTAAGGGTTACAGAAGCCGCAGCTTTAGCAGCAGCAAAACTAATGGGCAAGGGTGATGAAGATGCAGCAGACCAAGCGGCAGTTGATGCGATGCGGAAAGCTTTAAACAGCCTAAATATACAAGGTACTGTAGTAATAGGCGAGGGTGAGCGTGATAAGGCGCCGATGTTGTATATAGGTGAAAAGGTTGGAACTGGAGAAGGGCCAGAAGTTGATATAGCGCTAGACCCGCTTGAGGGTACAACTATTTGCGCAACTGGCACACCAAACTCACTAGCAGTGATAGCAATAGCTGAAAAAGGCGGGTTTTTGAATTCTCCTGATGTTTATATGGAGAAGATAGCGGTAGGCGGTGGCTTGCCAGAAGGCGTGATAAACCTTGAGGATAGCGTTGAGAAGAACCTAAAAAATCTTGCAAAAGCAAAAAAATGTGATGTTTCAGAGCTTTGTGCAGTTATTTTGGATAGGGAAAGACATGCCGAACTTATAGCAAAAACCCGTGAAGCAGGGGCGAGGATACAGCTTATAGGTGATGGTGATGTTGCAGGGATAATAGCAACTACCCGCCCAGAAAGCGGTGTTGACATTTATATGGGCATTGGTGGTGCGCCTGAAGGTGTTCTTGCAGCGGCAGCTCTTAAATGTGTTGATGGGCAGATGCAGGGCAGATTATGGTTCAAGGGTGAAAAAGTAACTGATGAACAAGTTGAAAGAGCCAAAGCCATGGGCATTAAAGACCTGAACAAGATATACCAGTTAAATGAAATGGCTAAAGGTGATGTTATGTTTTCTGCAACTGGCGTTACCAGTGGCTGGATGTTGCAAGGGGTTAGAAGGCTTGGCAGCCATGGTGCATTGACCCATTCATTAGTTATGCGTTCTCGTACGGGAACAGTTCGTTTTGTTCAAACTGAGCATAATTTTAATAGGAAGAAGGTTTAGGTGTGTCTGATTATTAAATAATTTTTCAACAGCTCCTAATCAAATTAGGTTAGCTCTATATTCCCTGTTCTTTGTTGTATACCTGCTGTATTGCCTAAATTTAGTGAATTTAGTGAAACTCCTGAAAGAGCAGCTCCACCCATCGCAAGATGTCTATCTGCTTCCACTTCCTGAGGTCCGTTTGCTATCGCATGAATAGTTGTGAGCGGGTCTGTTCCTAATACTGCTCCTGTCATTGCAACATTATTACTTAACGTTGCTGCAAGATTAGTATCTTTTAAAAATTTGTTAAAACCTACAAATTGTCTCGCCATAAATCCTCTTTATATTAATTATTAACCACCAAAATTCTTAGTAAAAGCTCTTCGGTTTTCTGTGGTGTTAAAAGCGGGTATCCGCCATCTTTCAGCATTCTGTTGACTATATCTACTCTTCCGATCTCTACATGGTGGTTCTGTATATAAATATCTGGCGCCCCGATTACCAGCAAGTAAGCCTCTGCACTTGCAGGGTTTCTTAATGACTTAGTATAAGCATCAATCTTTGCAGTATATTCATCATAGCCATAAAAATCAATTTCACCTAAAGCGTCATTGAATTCAAGGATGTTGTTTATATAATAATCATAGGTTTCATTTACGTTCATTGGCTTTAAGCCTATAGAAGCTCTCAGCAGATTTATAGAATCAATTCTGGCTACCAGTGATGTTATGACCTTGTTTTTTAATTTAAGGCGTTCCTCAGTTTTTAAATTTGGCAGATGAGCTTTAACATAACCTGCTGACCAAAGGTCAACATATTCAAAGATCTCATCAAAATATTTTTCTTGGCTTAACATTTTATTCTCCTTGTTTGGTTTATTCCTAACCCTAGAAATTTCCCCATAAAGTCATTCTACACTAAAATAGTTAATAATATGTTAACAGGATGAATATTTTTTTAATCTGTGAAAAGCCTGAGTTTTCAAGGCGTTTAGATGGTTTTCTAAGAATGATACAAATTAATTTTTAACTGAATCAATAAATTTTTTTATAAGAGCAATATCTTTTATACCAGATGAAGACTCAATCCCTGATGAAACGTCAAAAAAAACTGCTTTCGTCTGAGTTTTTGCCTGATCTATGTTATCTGGGTTTAGCCCGCCTGATAAAATCCAGTTATAAGTAACATTATGATCTTTAAGGATATTCCAGTTGAATTTTAATGAGTTGCCACCTGGAAGTTCTGAGTTTTTTGGTGGTGTTGAGTCAAATAATATATAATCCGCTATATCTGAAAAAATTTCAGCTTTTTTAGTGTCATCAGGGTTTTCAAGGCTGATTGCCTTTATTATTGAAAGCCCATATTTTTCTTTTATTTCCAGCACTCTTTCCCTTGTTTCACTGCCATGTAATTGCAGCAGGTCTGGCTTGAAAGCTTTCAACATTTCATCAATAAATTCATCATCAGGGTTAACGGTTACCGCAACTATCTTAGAATTTTTATGTAATGAGCTCTTAATTTCTGCGGCAGTTTTAAAATCAATATTACGAGGGGATTTTTTAAAGAAAACCACCCCGATCATATCTGCGCCATGAGCGCTTGAAAGCCTTGCTATTTCTGGTGTTTTGATGCCACAGATTTTTACTTTTCTAGGCACTGTTCCCAAATTATTCAGATGTTGGAACTTGTTTTTTTAGCTCTTCAGTTTTTTCTTCTATTTTTTGTTTAAGTTCAGAAGATTCCTTTTTTATATTTTTCTTAACGGGTTCGATTTTATTTTTTATTTCCTCTTTTATTTTTTGTGCAGAATCTTCAAGGTCTTCAATTTTTACCTTTAAATTCTTTTTTGCCTCAGCGGCTTTTTCTTCCAGAGTTTTTTCCTTAAATGCTTTATCTATTACTGAAGCAGATTTTTCAGATTTAGAGGCCATATAAGCAAGGGCAAGGCTGTTGACTATAAAGGCAGTTGCCAATATAGCGGTTGTTCTGGTGAATAAATTGGCAGTTGCCCTGCCAGTCAGGAATGAATTAGGTGAGCTTGAAGCGCCAGTAAACCCGTCAGAACTGGTTTTCTGTACAAGAATAACTGCAACAAGTGCAACTATAATGATAATTTGTAGAACTAGGAATACGGTCATTTCAACTAAATGTTTGTTTCAAAGCAGCTTTATATATAGCTAAAACTTATTTTTGCAAGAAATTCGCTATTTTAATGAATTTTTCGGCAACAAGGCTTGCGCCCCCCACCAGCACGCCTGAAACATTTTTTAACGCCAGAATTTCATCTGAATTTTGTTCATTGACTGACCCGCCATATAATATCCGTACTTTGCCAGAAAAATAATCGTTAATATAATTATGAACTTCTATTATTTCTTCATTCTTTGCAGTTAAGCCCGTTCCTATCGCCCAAACTGGCTCATAAGCAATAATAGTTCTGGAAGCATCTACTTCAGTATAAATTTCATCAAGCTGAGCTTTTATAACTTTAATGGTTTGGTTTGTTTTCCTCTGTTCAAGGGTTTCACCAATACATATAAGAGGGGTTAGGTCACTTTTAATGGCAAGTTTCGCTTTCTTGTTTATTTGTAGGTCGGTTTCATTATGGTATTTTCTGCGCTCACTATGCCCCAGTATAACATAGTTACAGCCTGAATCCTTTACCTGCTCTGCTGAAACTTCACCAGTATATGCACCACTGGAATTAACGCTGCAATCCTGTGCGCCAACGAATATGGTTTTTTGGGAAGTGAGTTTTTTAACAGTTTCAATTAAAGTAAAACTTGGAAATATTAATATATTGTTCTTTGTATTCAGGTTATTGGCAATAGAATTTATAAGGCTGACCGCCTGTTTTTGAGTTAAATTCATTTTCCAGTTAGCGGCAATTATCATAAAATTATTTTTAAAATACGGATGTTGAAAATGATAGGTAATTAGATTAATACCATTGACGCAGTTGTATGGTCAATTAAAAAGCCATATGATATAAAAATTTTGAATTAATATATAAAATGAAAAAATTAATTGATCTGTGTGGAAAACTTTTGATGGTGCTGTTCTTGACCATTTTGTTGTTTGGTCTGGTTGCGTGGGGTATTGGTGATATTTTACGTAATAGTGCGCCCGATACAGTTGCAACAGTTGGCAGTACACCAGTTACCAAGCAGGAATATGACAGGACGGTAAATAATTCCTCTCAACAGATTTCCCTACAGCTTCCTGAAGATGTAAGGGAAAAGATATTGAACTATATCAAAAGATCTTCATTGCAGCAGTTGATAAACCAGAAATTGATTTTTAATGAGGCAGAAAAACTTGGTATATTGGTTGATGGAGCAGAAATAATAAAAAATGAATATTTAACCATACCATCATTTACCAAAGAAAAGCTACAGAACTATATCACAAATGAAGGTGGAGAAAAATTTTTTCTTGAGAAGATAGAAAAAGAAAAGCAAAGCCAGATATTGGAGTCTGCAATTATATCTCTTGTTCCTTACACTGACCATGGTTATAATAGCCTTTATTCTTTTGAAAAGCAGGTTCGCAATATCGTATTGCTTGAAATAAATAATGACCAGAACCTAGAAGCTAGGAAGCCTGCCGAGTCGGAGATAAGGGAGTTTTATGAAAAAAATAAAAATAGTTTTTTATCAGAAGAAACCAGAAGTTTTTCATATGTGGTTATCAGCGAGAAATCTGTCAGAGGTTATCTGGAGCAGGATGGCTCAGAAAAAATAGATATAGCACAGGGGTTTAACAGGGTAATTTCTGAAATGCTTGATATGCTAGCAGCAGAAAAATCACTGGAAGAGATAGTGGAGCAGCTCAAACTTGAAATAGTTTTGGTGAATAATTTTTCAATTGAAAGCAGCTCAGATAGTAAAAATCTGCCTAAAATTGATGGACTGCTTGAAACTGTTTTTAGTCAGGATGAAGGAATAGTTTCTGACCTTTTAGAAAATGAATCGGGAGATCTGTATGCCTTTACCAGAGTTGATTCAATATCTGGTAGAAGGGTTCGTGCTTTAGATGAAGTTAGACCTCAGGTAGAAAAACTCTGGGCAGAGCAGGAGCGTACAAAAAAACTTGGTGAGTTGGCAAAAAAAATATCAGAAAGCCTGCTAGAGTCCAAAAAGACCATTGATGAGGTTGCCTCTGAATATAATTTAAAAACCAGCAATATTGAAAAAATCTACCGTGATTATCCTGATCTTCCTCAGGGTTTTTTAAATGAAATTTTCAAAATCAATGTTGATGGGTTCACCAATCCATATAAAGTTTCCTCGGGTGGTTACCTTATTGCTAAAGTAACACGGATAAATGAAAATAAAAAAATTGATGAGCTGGAAAAACTGGAGCTGAAAGTAAATATTCAGGAACAGTTGCAGCAGGAAATATTGTCTCAATATCTTTCCTATCTTTCATCAAAATACAGGGTTAAGGCAGATGTCCAAGCTGATGAAAAAGAAAATGAGTAAAAAAATGATAAATGGTAAAAGCATTTTAACTAGAACGGTAAATTCAGACACGTTAACTCCTGTGGCGGCACTGTTGAAGCTTGAGGGGGTTTCTGAATATTTATGCCTGCTTGAGTCTGTTACAGGTGGGGAAAACAAGGGAAGGTATTCGGCAATAGCCTTGCTACCCAAAAAAATATGGAAATTCGAAGCTGGTAAGGTTTATTTCTCGCAGAATGCTGGAAAAAAATTTTCCAAAGTAAAAACAACTGACCCAATAAGCAGCCTGAGAGATTTCGTGAACGACAATCATATTTCTGATCTTTGTGGTCTGCCTTCTATAGCAGCAGGTGTTTTTGGCTATATGGGCTATGATATGATAAGGCTTTTTGAAAATATACCTGATAAAAACCCTGCAAATATAGACATACCAGACTCGGTTTATTTCCTGCCAGAAATAGTACTGCTT
>DQGZ01000241.1 GCA_003531345.1 Alphaproteobacteria bacterium
CTTGAAGGGTGTATATTACGGGTTTTACTGCAAATTCATCAAAGTAAAAAGGTGGTAGAGGTGGGAACATTGGCTGCTTATTCTACCATATGGATAGCCAGAAGTTTACCCCTGAATGGAGTTGTTTACAGTTTTGAAAAAGATGAGATGGTGGCAAATATTGCACGAGAAAATATTAAAAACAGTGATGTTGCAGATAAGATAAAAATAATAAGCGGTGATGCCCATGCCAACCTTAAAGCCATTGAAAATGAAGGGGCTTTTGACGCCATATTCATTGATGCTGAAAAAACTGGTTATATAAAATACTTAGAATGGGCTGATAAAAATATAAGAAAGGGTGGGTTGATAATAGCGGACAACACCTTACAGGCGGGCGATATAACCAAAACAGAATTTGATGATAAACGTAAGGAAAAGACTATTAATGCTATTAAAAATTTTAATGAGGCAATAGCAAACCCTTTAAAATACAGCAGTGTTATATTGCCTACGCAAGAAGGGCTTACAGTTGCAATCAAACTGTTTTAGGGTTTATTAGTAGAAATTTACTGCTATTATTGCCACTAATTACTATAATATCCCCCGAAATTGAGAGAGTATAACAAAAGTAAAAGACTTAAATAAGCGTAGATATAGTAGACTAAACTGCAAATCTCTAAATAACTAATACAAATTATGCCATCATTTAATTTTTATCACCTTACAAAATCTACTTTCGAAGAGGCAGTTCCAAAAATTATGGAAAAAATGCTTGCCTCAAAGCAGGGGAATGCAGTGATGATATTCAACAATGAGCCGATGTTAAAACGCATTGATGAAGTGTTATGGAGTGTTGGCGGCACAAGGTTTATTCCTCATGGAACGGAGAAAGAAAGTTTTAAAGATAAACAGCCAATATATCTGACGCAAGCGGAAGAAAACCCTAATAAAGCTAAGTTTTTGATACATATTGGTTCGGCTGCGAATGAGAATTTTTACAGTAAATTTGAGAAAAATATTCTAATATTTTCAAATAATGATGAAAAAGAGTTAGTAGATGCAAGAAATATCTGGAAAAAACTGAAATCAGACGCTAATTTTGAGTTGAAATATTACATGCAGGACGAAAGCGGCAACTGGGCGGAGAAGGGGTAAAAAAATAGGAAATAGGAGTTAGGAAATAGGGAGGCTAATTCCTAATTCCTAAACACTAATTCCTGAGTAGATGCTAACAACAGCTAAACAAGTAATTGAACAAGAAATTGAGGGGCTAAAAGCCTTAGAGGATGCGCTTGGGCAGAATTTCATTGATGCGGTAAATTTAATTGTTGCTTGCAAAGGTAAAATTGTAATTAGCGGAATGGGTAAGTCTGGGCATATTGCGCGGAAAATAGCGGCAACTTTTGCCTCAACCGGTACGCCTGCTATTTTTGTTCACCCTGCGGAAGCCAGCCACGGTGATTTGGGTATGATAACTAAAGATGATGCGGTTATTTTACTTTCAAACTCAGGTGAAACTGCCGAACTTAAAGATATTATATTTTACTGCAAACGCTTTTCTATTCCTATTATTGGTATTGTTCGTCGCAAAACTTCTACGCTAGTTGAAGCTTCAACCATTCCATTTATATTGCCTGATGTTGCGGAGGCTTCAACTGTGGCAGCGCCAACCACTTCAACCACTATGATGCTCGCATTCGGTGATGCTTTGGCAATAACAGTTATGAATGAAAAGGGCTTTTCAAAAATAGATTTTGGTACTTTTCACCCTGGCGGTAAACTTGGGTCACAGTTCATTAAGGTTTCCGCAATTATGGCAAAAGATGAAGCGCTACCAAAAGCCAGCCCAGAAACAAAAATGGGTGATGCACTAGTTATAATGACCAAAAAAGCATTAGGCGGTATAATTGCGGTTAATAGCAGTAATAAAGTGCTTGGCATATTTACTGATGGTGATTTGAGAAGGCACATTAATGATAATATTGTAAATAAAACACTTGGTGAGCTTATAAATAAGAACCCAAAAACCATATCAGAGAACGCACTTGCAGTTGAGGCTTTAGGTATTATGAATAAACATTCAATAACCAGCCTGATAGTATGTGATGAGAATAAGAGCCTGAAAGGCTTCATTCACATTCACCAGTTGCTTTCAGCGGGTTTAAGTGCCTAACTGTCACTATCTATAGTTGATTAAGGTGAATATTACACAGTTTGTTATAAATTAAAAAATGACCAAAAAATTATTCAGAAAAATTAATATTGCTTATGCCTTGTTTCTACGAGGCAGGCTGAATAATCCTTTTTTGGGTGAAGATAATATCTCAGGTATATATTTAAAAAAAATAGGTAAATTCAAAAATAATATAATAAAAATAATCGCCCTTGTTGTTTTTGTGGTTATTTTCTGGCCAATAATAAGTGGTAACTGGGGCGGTTATAAAATAAATTATAAAAATGAAGCGGAAAAAAACAATGATGGAGCAAACCTTGCCGATGAGATGCCAGTTATGATGAACCCAAGATTTTATGGCGAGGATGAAGATAAAAACCCTTATATCATGCGTGCAATAAGTGCGGTTTCTGTGAATGAAGATAAGGTTGTGCTATATAAAATAGACGGTGAGTTGAAGTTAAAGGATGACACTGTAGTAAGCATAAAATCAATCAATGGAGATTACTATTCAAAAAACAAGGGGTTAAATTTAAGTGAAGGGGTGGTTATAAGTTCAACTTCAGGCTATACATTGAAAACCAATTCCGCCCATTTTGACATTGAAAAAAATATGGCAACAGGAAGTGAAAAAGTTTCTATTGAAGGCGTGCTTGGAGATATTTCTGCAAACGGCTTTACCCTTGATGTAAAAAAAGATTTTATTGAGTTTTTTGGTGATGTGGAGCTTAATATTAAAACAAATTCTGATAAGGCAAATTAATATGAGATGTTCATTAAGAAAAATTATATCATTAGGGCTGCTTTATATTGCAGCTTTTATGCTTTTTGTGGTTGATAACGCTATCGCAGAAGAAAAATTACTAAACTCAGACAGTAAACAGCCAGTAAATATTAAGTCAGATTCTCTGGCGGTGGTGAATAGCCAGAAATATGCGGTTTTCAATGGTAATGTGGTCGTGAGGCAAGGGGATATGACCATTGCCTCCGATGAGATGAGGGTTTACTCATACTTTGATGATAAAACCAAAAAGAACACATTTAAAAGAATTGAATGCTATGGGAATGTGAATTTTACTAGCGCTGTAAAAAAAGCAAGGGCAGATAATGCCATATATTATGTTACTGAGGGCGTAATCGAGCTAAAAAATAATGTATTCTTGCAGGATGGTGATAACGAAATTCAGGGGCAGAAATTTATTTATGAGGTTAAATCTGGCAAGTCATCTATCAGTAATAATTCTGGCTCTTCAGGTTTAAGGGCAGAAGATAATATTGCAAAAAAAGTAGATGGTTTGAAAAAAAATCTTGCGCCTGATGCTGCAGGTAATATTGGTAGGGTCAAGGCAACTCTGGTTCCTGGGCAGGCAATAGAAAAAATTGAAATGCCAAGTCCCCCCCCAGCATTAAAGAAAAAATTTGAAAATAAGGAATAAAACTCTAACTTAATTATATGAATAAAATACACATAACAAAACAAGGCTTTGAGCAGCTTGAGAAGGAGCATAAACAATTAAAAACTGTTGAGCGTCCAAAGGTAATAGAGGCAATTTCAGAAGCAAGAAGCCATGGTGATCTGAAGGAAAATGCTGAATATCATGCGGCACGTGAAAAGCAGGGTTTTATTGAAGGAAGGATTCAGGACCTTGAAAATATCATCTCCCATGCAGAGGTGGTTGATATATCAAAACTTTCTGGCAAAAAAATAATATTTGGCGCAACGGTGGAGCTGGTTGATGAAAATACTGATGAGGAGAAGGCCTACCAGATAGTTTCAGAATATGAAGCTGACCTCAATGCTGGGAAAATATCCAACACTTCGCCTATTGCTCGTGCATTAATAGGTAGGGAGGAGGGCGATAGTATCAAAGTTCAAACCCCTGGGGGCGTTAAGAATTATGAGGTTTTAAAAGTAAAGTTTGGTTAGGAAAGGAGGTATAGTCTTTGAAGGCGTCTTTTTATGTAATGGTAATCTCTTTTCACTCATGCTGCTTTCGTGCCTTTATTGCAGAATTGGTTAATATTTTCGGAGATATATTTAATGTCGCTCTCCGCAAGTGCTGGGTAGCTAGGCAGGTTAAGGCTTGATGCTGCAAGTTTATTTGCTATTTCAAATGCTTTTTCATCCGCTAGGTGTTTATACATAGGCATGGTATGTGCGGGGTAAAAGCCAGGTCTTGTTTCAATTGAACATTCAGCCAGAAATTTCCTTAATTCAGCTCTGTTTACCTTATCATCAAGTGTTATGGTGCACATCCAGAAGCTGTTTACAACGCCATCATCTTCAAATAATAATTTCAGGTATGACTGGTCAAGATATTTATTATACCATTCTGCTATCTGGCGCTTTTTCTGTAATATTTCATCAATTTTTTCCATCTGCGCAAAGCCTATTGCCGCCTGAATGTTGGTCATCCTGAAATTATGCCCTACTACGTCATGCCAATATTCAATATCACCCTGTAAACCCTGTGATTTTATTTTCCGCATCTTGTTGGACAGGGTTTTATTGAGCGCAGTTACCATGCCCCCTTCACCAGTAGTTACGGTTTTATTACCAAAGAAGCTGTAGGTAGCAATATCACCAGCATTTCCAACATGCTTGCCTTTTATTCTGCTGCCCAGTGCCTCAGCGCAATCTTCAATTAAATATACGCCATGTTTGTCAGCTATTTTTCTTAATGCCTCAGTATCACAAGGATGCCCGTAAAGATGCACGCATATTATAGCTTTGGTTTTTTTAGTTATTTTTTTCTCAACATCTTCTGGGTCAGCCTGTAGGTTGTTTTTCAGACTATCAACAAACACAGGCGTGGCACCCACATAATTTATACAATTAACCGATGCAATATAAGTAAATGTAGGAACTATCACCTCATCACCAGCCTTTATGTCCAGCCCGAGCATTGCAAGGTATAAAGCCAATGTTCCATTACAAACACTTATAGAGTGCGGGTTACCTGTATATTCTGAAAATCTATTTTCGAACAGGTCAACAAACTTCCCCTTGGAAGAGATCCAAGTGCTGTCAAGGCACTCATTAACATATTTTTTTTCATTACCTACCAAAAGAGGTATATATACTGGATATTTAAAGCTCATAATATTATCTAACTCCTGATTCCTAACTTCTAATTCCTATCTAGCTAAAAGCCCAGAACATTCTGCATGCTATAAAAACCATTTTGTTGTTTTGCAGCCCAGATAGCACATTTTAGCGCCCCATTGGTAAAGAGGCGGCGGTCAGACGCCTTGTGGGTTAGCTCCAGCCTTTCACCCGCTGCGGCAAAAATTACGGTGTGGTCGCCAATTACGTCACCCCCACGCAGTGTTGCAAAACCTATTTCACCTTTTTTGCGTGCGCCTATGTTGCCATTACGCTCCTTACACCATACGTCATCTAAATTCACGTTCCTACCAGCTGCTGCTGCTTTGCCTAAGCCAAGTGCAGTACCTGAAGGGCTGTCGACCTTTTTATTATGGTGCATTTCAACTATTTCGATATCGTAATTTTCATCAAGGCTTGCTGCTACTTTTTTCACCAGTGAGAAAAGTAGGTTGACCCCCAAGCTCATATTAGGCGCATAAACAATACGGCAGTTTTTTGCATATTGATTTAACTTTTCCTCTTCTTCTTTCGTAAGCCCCGTTGTTCCTATTATGTGCACTTTCCCAGTTTTTGCTACTTTCTCAGCTAGGGTTAGGGTGGAGGCGGGGGTAGAAAAATCAATTACCGCATCACTGTCTGCAATGAATTGTTCAATGTTTTCTGTTATATATATGTTGCTGGCTTTGCCAGTTGCTATAAGCCCAGCGTCAAGTCCATTGAATTCACTTCCTCTGCGCTCCAGTGCTGCGCTAAGTTTTACATTAGGGTTCTCCAGCACTTCGGCTATGTTCATTTTGCCCATTCTTCCTGCTGCGCCTACTATCCCTATTCTAAGTTGTGTCATAAATGTGAGGTTATATTGAGAAAATTAATAAACATAAAAGCTTTTTAATACAAATAAATTGTGTCTGCTTTTTTTAAAGGCTAATGCGCCCGCACAATAAAACGAATTTACACTATATGAAAATAAATATAATTTTATTCTCTGCATTGGCATTATCAATTTTTGCTGCACATGTTTATGATAACAAAACCATTCAGGCAAAAACAAAATATAATACTTTGATTTTCCCTAAAGTGTAACATACTGATTTTATTGCGGATATTTAGTAAGTAAAGTTCACTTTTTTTATATCGTTCATTGATATTATTTATCATCAAGATTACAAAAATTTAATACTCCACACCTTGACCACTAGGGCTTTATGCACTATTATATCAGCCGTAAAGAATCTGGAGGTTTTTTATGTCTACATATGCGTTACCAATATTGCAAGAATATGGTCTGACCAGATATATTGAGGAGGTCGCAAAATTCCCCATGCTTGACGAGCAGGAAGAGTACATGCTTGCAGTACGTTACAAGGAAACTCAGGATAAGTTCGCAGCACACAAGCTGGTTACCAGCCATTTACGCTTGGTTGTAAAAATAGCAATGGGTTTCAGGGGTTATGGTTTACCGATTAATGATATAATCAGTGAAGGTAACGTTGGCTTGATGCAAGCAGTTAAAAAATTTGAACCTGACAAGGGTTTTCGCCTTTCAACCTATGCAATGTGGTGGATAAAGGCTTCCATAAATGAATATATATTAAAGTCATGGTCTGTTGTTAAGGTTGGAACATCTGCCGCGCAGAAGAAATTATTCTTTAATTTAAAAAGGCTGAAGAGCAAAATAACAGGTGAGCGTGGCAATGATAATAACATTCTTTCTGATGATGATGTGAAGTCAATAGCAACTGAGCTTAATGTTACAACTGAAGACGTAGTTGAGATGGAACAGCTTATGTCTGGCGGTAATTATTCACTTAATACCTATGCTTATCAGGATGGTGAGGAAGAAAAAATTGACCTGCTGGAAGACACAAGGCAGAATCAGGAAGTTGTTCTTGCAAACCAGCAGGAGGGTGATCACAACCGTGCAATGCTTCTTGAGGCATTCAAACTACTAACCGACAGGGAGAAGGATATAATAAAAAAACGTAGGTTATTTGAGCGCCCACTAACCCTTGATGACCTAAGCGTAGAATATAAAATATCCCGTGAAAGGGTAAGGCAGATAGAGGTTAAGGCTTTTGAGAAGATACAGAAATTCTTTTTAAAAAAACTTCCCAAACCTGCTTAATTACCACATTTTCATATTCATTTTATTTTCCGCATAAACGGTTGTTGGTAATTTAAAAAAATGCTGTTATTTGTTTTCTATATCAACTTACAGTTTACAAAAAACCTTCAATAATGATGCCCCAAACAATAGAACAGAAGTGCGTTGAAAAAGGTCTTAAGATGACAGGTCAGCGCAGGCTTATTGCTAAAATAATCTCTGAAAGTAAAGACCATCCAGATACTGAGGAGGTATTCCGCAGGGCTGCTGAACAAGATAATTCAATTGGTATAGCAACCGTTTACCGTACTATCAGGCTTTTTGAGGAGCATGGCATTGTTGAAAAGCATGATTTTGGCGATGGCAGAGCTAGATATGAAGAGGCAACTGATGATCACCATGACCATATAATCAATATCAAAACTGGTGAGATAGTTGAGTTTTTTGATAAAGAGATTGAAGAATTGCAGGAAAAAATAGCAAGCAAAATGGGCTATCGCTTAGTTGGTCACAAAATGGAGCTATATGTAGTTCCGAAGGAGTAAAACTTTAAAGCCTACCCCTATCAAAACCTAAATTTGCCTTGGATAAATCACTTACTGTAATTTGTGTACCTGCTGCTGCTAGCTTCTGCTCTAGAGGGTGTGCCTGTCTTTCTTCTTTTATTTCTCCGCCTGTGTCTTGAATACCTGCATTTCTTTTCGCTACTCTTTGCCTTAATATTTCAGTTCTGTTGTTACCAAAAAGATTGAGTTCTGTTCTCCTTAAAGGCATGGCACTGGTTTCGATCAAAACACCAATCCTTTCAACAAAATCACGTGATACAATATTTTCCGCAACTTCCAGCATGTTAGAAAATAAATTGACAATATGAGGGCGTAATTTTTCCAAAGAATTGCGATATTTCTTCATGTTATTCAAATGCTTGCCATAAGCATTGTTATCATGTTGTATCTTATTTTCCAAAATCTCATTATACTTACTGTCTTCCTTTGTTATTCCCAAAATAGCTAAAAGATTTTTATCAATTTTCACTGCGTCCTTACCTTGGTGATCTATGAATATAGTTAGCCCATCTAAATTGAAATTTAATTTTATTAAATCTTTTGCCAAAATTGCTTTGCTGTCGCCGATTAAACTTCCTGATTCCCTGTCTTTGCTTGAGTTATGGGCAAGGTCAAAACATTTTGCCATCATTACCAAATTCCGAACCTTTTCTGGTAAATTATTCTGTTGGTCAATTATATTTTCTATATACTGACCATAAGTTTGACCCTCTGGTACGTTTTTTTTATTAAGCAGGTTAAGTGCTTGTATATGTTCCTCCTTAAGCCCTATAGTTTTAAGCAAATCTTTATTTACCGTAACATACTGCTTCTCATCTTTTTTAGTAATTAAATCACCATTTAATTCGGCATTAAAGCCCAACTTCTTTAAAGTTGAAACCTCAAGCAAGGTTTCCTCTCGGTCTTCCATCAGGTCGTATAGCAGGGCAACTATTCTTGCCTCTGCAATAAAATTATTGAAATTTTGGAGTATTTCCTTCTTGTTTTCAGCAGTGCAAAGTTTGTTGAATTCCTCTTCATCTACTACTGGTATACTTAGTGCAACTGTTGCAGTGTGTTTCCAGTAGGGGCGCTGCTGCCTGTCTGGGTAGCTGTGGGCTGCAATCATTACCGCAACGGCATTATTCCAGGTTGAACTGAACCAGTCTGTAAAAATATCATTTTTAGCTGATGACAAAATTTTAGGGGCTGATGATGTAACTTTAACTGTCAAAATTTCTCCTATGATTTCAGGGTATTATACCGCAAATATGGTTAATTAAACGTTAACCAAAGGATGTTTTTTATTCCTTTATTTCAAAAGGTTACTTCACCTTCATGTTACGGGTAGCATCAGGAAGCCTTACAACTAAGCCGTCAAGCTCATCATTAACCATTATCTGGCAACCAAGACGGGAGGTTTGCGTTAAACCAAATGCTAGATCAAGCATATCCTCCTCATCTTCCTTTGGTTCTGGCAGTTCATCAAAACGTGCTTTGTCTTCAATTATTATATGGCAAGTAGAGCAGGCGAGGGAACCTTCACAGGCACCTTCCAGTGGAATGTCGTTTTTGTGCGCCACTTCCAGCAATGAAATGCCGTTTGGTGCATCAACTATCTTTGCTTCGCCGTTTGGTAATTTGAATGTTATTTTTGCCATTTCTCAGTAGTTCTAAGTTAAAAGTGCATAGTTCTAAGAAAGATAATAAGAACTAAGAACTTATAACTATTAACTATACCTCACTAACTTTTTTTCCACCCACATATTTGCTAAAAGCTTTACTAACCCGCATGTCAGCAAATTCATGTGCAGCTTTGTTAAGTGCAAAAATGCCAGCCTCTATCTCCTCCCTATTTTCGCTTCGCATTGTGTTTTGCAATTTTTTTATCTGGTTTTCAAGGTAATTCTGGTACTCATCTGGTATTAATTCGCCATCAACTTCCAGTGCTTTTTTTAAGTTTTTTATGTTTAGGTCAGCCTCAACTCTGGCTTCCTGAAGTAAGCGTTTGGTTATGTCGTCTCTTGCTTGCTCCATTGATGAAACCAGCATTTTCTCCATTTCTTCTGAAGTAAGCCCATAATTAGGTTTAACTTCAACAATTTGTTCTTTGCCTGTGGTTTCTTCTTTTGCTCTTACACTTAAAATTCCATCTGCATCTAGCATTAAGGTAACTTCAATTATAGCTGTTCCAGCAGGCATTGGTGGAATGCCTATAAGGTTAAATAAAGCAAGGCTTCTACAATCTTTTGCGAATTCTCGTTCACCCTGTAAAACTTGAATTTTCATTGCGGTTTGTCCGTCTTCATAGGTGGTAAACTTTTGGGAGTGTGAAGCGGGAATCGCTGTATTTCGTGAAATTAAAACTTCCATTAACCCACCATAAGTTTCTAAACCAAGTGAAAGAGGGGTAACATCAAGTAATAAATTATTTGTACCACGAGTTAGTGTTTCCGCTTGAATTGCAGCACCTAGCGCAACTACAGTGTCAGGGTTGATGTCTGTTAGTGGTTTTTTGCCAGTAAATTTTTCAACGGCTTCTCTGATAACTGGCATGCGGGTTGAGCCACCAACCATCACTACGCCTTGTAAATCTTCAACTTCAATATCTGCTTGGGTTAATACTTCTTCAAAAATTTTGATAGTTTTTTGTGTGAGGTGATTGGTAAGTTCGTAAAATTTTGAGCGGGTAAAATCAATAGTGTCATTGCGAGGAGCTTCAGCGACGAAGCAATCCATCGTACTATTAGTTTCACTCGTTAGGATGGATTGCTTCGCTAAAGCTTGCAATGACGAATTAATACAAACTTCTTCTTTTTCTGTTAAACTTTCCTTTATCTCCTTCGCTAATTTTCTTAAGTCACTGAAATCTAATTTCTGATTCCTAATTCCTAATTCCTTTAAATGCTTCACTATTTCATTGTCATAATCATCGCCGCCAAGTAAACTGTCCCCACCAGTTGCAATAACTTTAAAAACACCCATTTGCATTGAAAGGATGGATACATCAAAAGTTCCACCACCTAAATCAAACACAGCATAAGTTCCTTCACTTCCCTTATCTAAACCGTAGGCAAGGGCTGCTGCGGTTGGTTCATTAATAAGGCGTAAAACTTGCAAACCTGCTAGTTTTGCTGCATCTTTAGTTGCCTGTCTTTGTGCATCATTAAAATATGCGGGAACTGTAATAACTGCTTTATTTACTGTTTTTTCAAAATGTTTTTCAGCACAATGTTTTAATTTTTTTAAAATTTCTGCACTAGCTTCAACGGGAGTTATTTTTTTATTTTCAAAATTTAGATAGATAATTTTATCAGATTTTTCTTCATCAACATTAAAGCCAAAATTTTGCAATTTGTTTTTATAGTCTTCAATCCCCAGCCCCATAAGGCGCTTGAAAGAGCTTATTTGTTCACCATTATTTGCAATTAAAATTGATGGAGTAATTTCACTGCCATCATCGTTTTTTATGCAGAAAGGTTTTTCTTCTGAGGAATAAGCAACTAGTGAATTGGTTGTACCCAAGTCTA
>DQGZ01000120.1:0-7164 GCA_003531345.1 Alphaproteobacteria bacterium
CAGCATTGGCCAGAAAATCAGTTTTTTTTGCGTATAAGTCATGCAAATTTTGCATATGATTATATTTGCAGATAATATGTGGTTGTAACTTGTTGAATTAATTGAGTTTTGTTGGTCAAATAAGTGGCATAAAACTTGCTTAATGTATTCGCTTAGTGATTTGTATTAACCTTTGCTGACAGTTCTATGAACATGAGAACATTATTCCAGATAACTGAAGATGAAACCATTGAAGGTGGTGACAAGCTTTTACTCCTTACCACTATAATTATGCTGGGGTTGGTAATATTTACCTTTATAGTAAGTGTGCCTGTTAACTCATCAGCTTCAAATTCCCGCATCAAAGATATTGTGAATTTTGAAGGTATCCGTGAGAACTTGCTGGTTGGTTATGGATTGGTCGTTGGTCTGAACGGTACAGGTGACAGGTTAAATAATGCGGTATTCACTGAAAAATCATTGCAGAGTTTTTTAACTCGCCTTGGTGTTAGCACCATAAACGAAAAAATGCAGGTTAAGAATGTGGCGGCGGTTACGGTTACTGCAAAACTTCCAGCCTTCTCACGTAGTGGTGCCAAGCTGGATATAACGGTAAGCACTTTGGGTGATGCGCGAAGTCTAGAAGGTGGAACTTTGATTGCAACCCCATTAATGGGTGCTGATGGTGAGATGTATGCAGTAGCGCAGGGTGCGGTTACAATAGGTGGCTTTGCAGCTAGCGGTGAACAGTCTTCAGCAACCAAGGGAATACCCACTACTGGCTTTATTTCCAGTGGAGCAATAGTTGAACGTGAAATACCATTTGAACTTGACCAGCTCACTGAAATAAAACTGGGTATGAAAAACCCTGACCTTACATCAGCTAAGGCAGTTGAGAAAAAAATTAATGAAAAGCTTGAAGGTGATTATGCCAAAGCGGTTGACCCAGGAACGGTGGTGTTAAATATCCCTATGGATTATTACGGCTCAGTGGCAACTTTGCTTGCAGATATTGAATTGCTTGAAGTAAAAACTGATCAGCCAGCAAAAATAGTGATAGATGAATCTACGGGAACAATAGTGATGAATGAGAATGTGAAGATTGATAATGTTGCAGTGGCGCAAGGTAATTTAGTAGTTACCATAAATAAGATACCTCTGGTATCACAGCCTTTGCCGCTTGCGCCTAAAGGTGCTGAAACAGTTGAAACCTCACTTGAAGACTTAAAAGTGGAGGAGGGTGAGGGTAATATTGCTATGCTGAATAATAACGCAACCCTTTCTGACCTTGTTAATGCGCTTAACTCACTTGGTGTGAGTAATCGTGATTTAATATCCATTTTACAAACCATTAAAAGCGCAGGTGCGCTTCATGCAGAAATAGTTACAAAATGAATTCAACTTACATAAGTGGTTTATTGCAGAATTCTTCTAATGCTCTGGCGCAGAACAAGTTGGACACGCTGCTTGCTTCAATAAAAAATTCTAATCCTGATAATAAGGTTGAGCAGACCAAAGAGGCCTTCAGGAATTTTGAGGCGATGTTTATTTCCGAAATGTTGCGAACAATGTTCAATACAGTTCCTGTCGATGAGATATTTGGCGGTGGAACGGCAGAAGAAACTTTCCGTAGTATGCTTATTGATGAATATGGCACGCTAATTGCTAAACAAGGTGGTATAGGGGTTGCAGATAATATGCAGCGCACATTACTTAACCAGCAATTAACGGAAGGTAGCCATGTTACACTTACAGAATAAAGACGAAATACTGGAGTCCTATTTAATATCTTCTGAACGGCTTATCTCCCTTATAGAACGTGAAAATTTCCTGCTTTCAGATTTTCAGGTAGGCAAAATCAAAGAACTTGCGGATGAAAAGGAAACTCTGGTTTCAGAGATTGAAGGTTTTAAACGCATACTCTTATCAGACAAAGAATATCTAAAAAATATTTCTCAGGCACAGAAAAACGTGCTGATCAACACAACTGAGCGCTTAAGTAAAGTGGCAGAAAAAAACCATAATGAGGTTGCTGTTGCAATGCAGGTTAACCACATGGTGCTTGAGGCTATACAATATGCAGTATCAGCCAGCCAGCCATCACCCAAAGGTTATGGCAATGATGGAAGTCATGCTTCTTATAATAATGTAACATCAATTAAGATCGACGAATCAATATAATTTATGGCAGTAGGCTTAACCACATCATTGAATTCCTTAGTTGATAGCCTTAACGTAACTCAGGCTAAACTAAACTATGTTTCGCAGAACATAGCAAATGTTGGAACGGAAGGTTACACAAGAAAGACAATTGCTCAAGAAACAAAAGTTTCCAGTGGTGTGGCGCTTGGTGTTGGTGTTTCTGACGTTAGAAGGGCGGTGGATGATTTTCTTTTAACTGCCAGCCGTGCCCAGATACCGCTGGTAAGTGAATCAAAAACTAAAACTGACTATCTGGACAGGATACAAAAATTTGCTCTGGGCAACCCTAATTCTAACACCACAATAAATAATGCGGTAAATAATTTTTATACAAGGCTGGAAGATTTGGCGGGTGACCCATCAAGTGCGGTGAAAAGGTCTTTGTCTGTTACTGCTGCGGTTGATTTTTCCAATGTACTGGCAGATTTGGCGCAGAAGATACAGGAGGAAAGATTCAACGCTGACAGTGACCTTGATGTTTCAATTGATGCACTTAATACTTCACTTACAAACCTTTATGACCTCAACGGTGCTATAAGGCAGAATGCTCAGTCTTCAGGTGAGGTCTCACGCTTGTTCGATGCAAGGGACGCAGAGCTGGCAAAGGTAAAGGGATTAGTGCAGGCTACGGTAAGTTTTAATGAATTTGGTCAGGTTGCAATAATTCTTAATAACAGTGAAATACTGGGTATCAGCCAAAGATACGAGCTTTCGTATAACAGGCTTTCTTCAGTGGTAAATCTTATCAATGGCACAGATATAGGAGCGATAACAGTAAGTTCGTTCAATTCCAATGGTGATCCCACAGGAACGGTAGAAACAGTGGTTTCTGCATCAAATGCAAATCTTCAGGTTAATAATATAACTGGTGGTAAGCTCAAAGCGTTGATTGAACTGAGGGACGTAGAATTACCCAAAATTTTGCAGCAGTTGGATAACATAGCCTATACAATAGCAAATGAGTTTAATGAAATACATAATGGTGGCACTGGCTTCCCCCCTCCTTCGGAGCTGCTTGGCGTTCATGAGTTTGAGCTTGATGATGAATTCAATTTTTCAGGTCAGTTCAGAATTACCCTGACAGATTCAAACGGCAGACCAATTGACGGCAGATATGGTGAGAAATTGGTTCCCATGGTAATTGACCTGTCAGAATTTGATGGTGGAAATGGCAAAGGCACTGCAACAATTGAATCTATAATAAGCGAAATAAATAATCATTATGGAACGCAGCCTACAAGAATAGTTAACCTCGGGCCAGCTTCAGATATCCGCCTTGCAACAAGTGTAAACTCAGTGGAGTTAGCTAAGGCAACTGGCTCTATTTCATTTTCTGGGTTACCTTCAAATGACGATACGCTGGTGATAAATGGTGATACATTTACATTTAAAACCTCCGCATCGGGTGCAAGTGAAGTGCAAATAGGCGGCAGCTTGAGTGAAACATTGAGAAATCTGGCAAGTAAATTAAATGCCAGCACTGGTTCTGGCGTTTCTGCTGCAACTTACACTTACAATGCAACAACTATTTCAATCATTCACGATAATGCAGGAACAACAGGTAACTCATTTACATTAAATAGCAGTGGTACATCAGTTGCAACAGCTTCTGGCGCTGTGCTTTCTGGTGGTGCTAATGCAACGGGTGAGTTTGTTTTTGACTTTGAGCTTTCAAATCTTGCGCCTGATGGTGGTGCAATAACTTTTGACATAAGTACTATTTCAATAAATAGCGGTGCCGCTTCTGCTGTAACCTTTAATACAACAGAATTAACCGCTGGTCAAAGACTGCGTACTGATTTAAAAGGGGTGGAAAATGGCTCTCTTTCAGTTGACTTGGATGCACTAAACCTTGAAGAGGGGGGAACATTCACAATTACAGTTGCAGCTCAGGTAACCCATGAAGATGGCACAGTATACAATGAAAATCTTACATATACCATAACCATCCCTGACCCTGAAGATAATATAAAAAACAACCGCTATTACATAACCTCAATTGACTCAGTAGACGGGGAGTTGAAAACTGCCAGCACCAGTAACGGTTTTTTAACGGCTTCGCTGGTGAATGAAAAGGGTGCAAGAATTACAGCAGATGATGTTTCTGGGTTTTTGAAATTACGTACATCCAGTGGTGACATAAGGATATCCATAGACCAATTAGATAGTCGGGAGCTAGGAGATACCAGCTATGCAGATAGTCTTTCTGTTGCAACTAACAGGGGTATTTCACATTTCTTCGGTCTAAATAATCTGTTTACTTATAATGATGCAAAAAATAATAGCGCTTTAAATATCAGGGTTCGTTCAGATATTATTTCATCACCGCAATCATTCAGTACAGGTCGTGCACAAAATTCTTCCCAGACAGGCGGCACAGTGGCATATACTTATGAGCTAGGCTCTGGCTCAAACTCCGCCATACTTGACATGATAAAGATACAAGACACCAACCTGAGGTTTGTTTCTGCTGGCGGCTTGCCAGAATTGCTTACCACCATGAACTCATATGCAACGGAAATATATAATTTCAGTTCGCTGCAATATAATAATGCAAATGCGGCATTTAATAAACACACGCTACTTAATGACTCCATAAACAGGAAGATTGATGAAATATCAGGCGTTAATGTTGATCAGGAATTAGCTATAACAATTGAAATACAGAATGCTTATTCTGCATCAGCAAAGGTTATAGGCGTTATTAAAGAGCTGTTTGATGCACTAACCAATACGCTAACATAAATTATTATTAACCTTTAACAATAGTGTCTATGACATCAACAATGCAGATATATAGACAAACCATAGCGGACTTTAAAAGCCTGCAGGGTGTTCTATATAGTGGTCAAAGTAAAATAGGTGCTGATAGTAAAGCAACAACTTTCGCTGAACTTGGCACTGAACTTCCAATAATTCAGGGGTTCTATGCTTCGGCGCAACGTGCAGACAGGTTTATTAACTCAATTGAGCAGGCGCAAAGGCGGCTTGACACCTCATACAGGGCGTTAGATGAAATTATTGAGGCAGCAATAAGTTTCAAGAGTGACTTAGCGCTTGAAAACTCCCCGAACTCCAACATTAATGATCTTTCTGGATCGGCCAATACCAAGCTAGACATCATTACAGGCGCTCTTAATAGCAGGGATGGCAATATATTTGTCTTTGGCGGCTCTAAAACCAATGAGATTCCAGTAGCTGATCTGAAGAGACTGAATAACAACGTTAATGGTGAGGTGACCGCAAATTATTACAATGGTGATAATTTTAAAAGTGAGGTTGATATTTCAAAAAGTTTAAGGGTTCAATATGGCGTGAATGCAGATAATGAAGCTTTCAGGAATGTTATATCTGCACTTAACCTTGCAAAAGATGCAGAAGCAGGCGGCGTAGGGGCGCTTGAGCTAGCTGGCTTAACGCTAGACACAGCCATTGATCAGTTAATAAACCTTCGTTCTAGTATGGGTAATAATTCCAAGGTGTTTCAAACCACATTAGAGGTGCAGATTTCAGCAAAAACTACTTTTGAACAGAAATATGCGGAGGCAAATGAACCAGATATTGTACAGTTGACGATAGAAACAGGGCAGGCACAAACAGCACTTACTGCACTTTTTCAGAATTTTGCAAGAATTTCTGGTCTTTCTTTAGTAAATTATTTATAATATAACATAGGTAAGCAAAATGTATTTGAACGTGCAAAAAATAGCTAATCAGAACAAACTGTCGGAAACGGGTTTCATAAACATCAAAAGTCGCTTTGGTGAGCTTGAGATTGATATGTCAAAGGCAATATTTTTTCCCAAGGGCATATATGGCTTCCCAGAGAATTTGCATTTTGCACTGGTAAACTTCCCTAATCCTCAGCTTCAGGCATTTAAAATATTACAATGTTTAAATGACCACTCAATATCTTTTCCGGTTCTTGTAGCAGGTTATAATAACCAGTTCATCCATGAGAAAGACATGCGTGAATGCTCTGAGATAGTTGAAGTAAGCCACAGTGATATGGCTGTTATGTTCATCGCAAACTCAGAAAAGGGGGGGGCAGGTGAGCATGCAGTTTCTATAAATACCAAAGCACCAATTATAATTGATGTTAACCTGCAAATGGCTGTTCAGTACATCTTTACCAATAATAAATACACTATCAGGCACATGCTGTAGCAGTTGCAGTATAGCTTAGTTTTTCCAGTCAATATGAAATACGATAAAAATAATATATTCGCAAGGATGCTTCGCTCTGAGGTGCCTTGTTCAAAAATATATGAAGACCAGTTTTGCCTTGCCTTTCATGATATAAACCCAGCTGCAAATACTCATGTTCTTGTAGTGCCGAAAATTGAGGCAACTTCATTCAATGATTTTGTGCATATCGCAAAACCTGAATTCGTTGCCAGTTTTTTTGTTTCTGTGCAGAAGGTTGCAAGCCAGCTAGGGCTAGAAGAGGACGGATACAGAGTGATTTTTAACCACGGTGCCAATGCCTCACAAACTGTTTTCCATTTTCATGTGCATATCCTTGGCGGGGAGAGACTGAAAGGAATGAACTAGCTTTTCTTGAATTCGTCAAATGCGGCAATGGCATCAGCGGCATACATCAGCGAAGGGCCGCCACCCATATAAACGCACATTCCCAAAACTTCTGCAACTTCTTCTCTAGTTGCGCCAAGTTTTGCTAAGGCCTTGGTGTGAAAGCCTATGCAGCCATCACAACGTGCGCCAACGCCAAGTGCAAGGGCTATAAGTTCCTTGGTTTTTTCGTCCAGAACACCAGTTTTGGTTGCAGCACCACTCATAGCGGAAAAGCCCTGCAGGGTTTCGGGTATAAGGCCACGCAGTTGTTTTATATTGCCAGAGATATTGGCGGTTATTTCAGAATAATTTTTTTGCATAAATATTTTAGATAATCTTCTGAGAACACTATCTAGGGGAAAGGTTAATAAAAATATGTTAATGTTATATTAGAATATTCTAATATAA
>DQGZ01000120.1:7537-8058 GCA_003531345.1 Alphaproteobacteria bacterium
TATTGTGTAATCTGGTAAAGGAGGGGGGAATCGTCTCTGAAGTGGCTGAGATTGTTGCTTTGTTGCAATCTGTCCTTTCCCAGTGCCTTGTCAGAATGCGTGCCGAAAAAATAGTTGGTTGTAAAAAATAAGGTATCAGGTTTTTTACAGAATATCCAGCATGGACGGTTGAGGAACTACTTTTCATCCTGTATTAATATATTATATATTTCTAATGCAACTAAAGGGTTGGCGTGTTTTTGTGGTTTGGCAATGTTGATTGCAAAAATGCCATAGAATAAATCAGCAAAAAGCTTTTGTGAATTTAGGGGGTATTTGGTAATTCATGACGCCTCCACCATGAATCTGGAATTTTGCTAATGCAAACTTTCATATTTATTACATCCCCTCTCGTGCTTGACACAGGAGAACGGGTAGACTGAACAATAAAATTATTCAGAAGAGACGGTAGCGAGAAGTAAAATCTATACTTGCCTAATAATTCACTATCATTGAATTAAAAACATACTTTAAATTTTTTT
>DQGZ01000236.1:0-13550 GCA_003531345.1 Alphaproteobacteria bacterium
AAAATGGCGTTGCAGTAAAAGCTACAGTTCCACAGATAGAAACTACCAATGAAAAAACCTTGCTGGGTAATATTCCTGAGCCAGTTTCTTCCGCAATGGCATATGAAATTTCCGTTAAAGCACCTGCTGGTGCAACAATGGCGCAGGCAATGAATATTTTTAAAAATGAGGCTAAAAAAGTTTGCGGTGGTGAAAATTACAGTCAGCAGATCAACTCTTCACGCATGGAACCGCTCAGGGAATATGGCATGAAAAACGTAACCGTTATCCAGGTTCCTTCTATCAAAGGTGTGGTTACATGCAATAACGCCAGTGATGTAGTTGCCGTTCCAGTAAGCCCAGTTATACAAAACTAAAAAATTTATCAGATAATCGCTTTTGCTTTTAGGTATAAATGGGTAGGGCTATTTATTAGATTTTATAATTCAGATAACCGCACTGCTTAATCTGTCAGTGTAGTGTCAATTACATTCAGGGGCAACAGAAAAACTTAGTCATAATTAAATTTCTGAAATACGATACTATCTAATGACAATAAATTCTAAAAAATTAAATATGAATAAAGGTTTTACATTAATTGAGCTTTCAATAGTTATGATAATAATTGCGCTTATTATCGGTGGGGTTCTTGTTGGGCAGAACCTTATAAGGTCAGCGGAGTTAAATTCTTTCATAAAAGATATT
This sequence comes from Alphaproteobacteria bacterium, assembly GCA_003531345.1. Taxonomy (GTDB): domain Bacteria; phylum Pseudomonadota; class Alphaproteobacteria; order Rickettsiales; family UBA8987; genus UBA8987. The sequence continues at coordinate 685 of DQGZ01000236.1, forward strand.
CAGAAGTTCGATTCGGCGGTCAAAGGCTTTCAGGCGCAATATAACCAACTACCAGGGGATATGGACAGGGCATATGATTACTGGGATAGTGAATGTGCCACTGAGGCTGGTTTTTGTAATGGTGATGGAAATGGTTATATAGTTTTATTAGAATCGCCAAGGGCATGGAAACATCTTTCACTTGCGAAATATATCAATGATGCAATTGCAGTGCGTAATGATGAAATATTATGTGTTACAGAAGACTTGCCGCAAACGGCAATCAGTAATACAGCCTCACTTTTTACTGTGGATAATCGTTATGGCCCAAACCCATCTCTTTATAACTATGGTGAAACCCCTGATGCTGCATCATCTACTGTGACACCTGGTCAGATGATGCTTTTTGAAAAACAGAGAGGGGAGTGCAGTATTCAAGAGGGATTCTTAACCTCAGAACAACTTTACCTGATAGATAGTAAAATTGATGATGGCTTGGCTTATAGTGGAAAAGTTTTGAATTCCCAGAATGTGGAAGGCTGTTCAACCTCTGCAAGTGATGGTGAAGACAATGGCGAATATGACCTTGCAAATTCAGGCAATAACCTTTGCGTATTATACTGGCGCCTTAAGGTTGATTGAGCTGTAAGTTAGAAATATATGATCAAGAACCTGAATAAAATTTTAGTGGCAAGCGGCAATAAGGGCAAGATACGGGAGATAACTGAATTGCTGGAACCGTTTGAAATTGAAATAGTTTCAACTCTGCAATATAATTTACCTGAGCCTGAAGAAACGGGAAAAACCTTTGAGGAAAATGCCCTGATAAAAGCAAAATATTATGCTGATAAAACTGGCATTGCATCACTGGCGGATGATTCTGGGCTGGAGGTTCACGCTCTTGATAATAACCCAGGAATATACAGCGCCAGATATGCCAAAGATGAGCTAGGCAAAACTGATTTTTACCACGCCATGCAGAAGCTGGAAATAGAACTTAATGAAAAAGGCATAAACACCAGAGCAGGCGCTGATATTAAACAGCTCACAGCTAATTTTACCTGTGCGCTGGCATTAGTTGTTCCCAACCAGAATGACATAATAACTGAGGGTAAGGTATTTGGGCGGTTACAGTTTCCACCAAAGGGTGAGAAAGGTTTTGGCTATGACCCCATATTTATCGCTGAAGGCTACACAAAAACCTTCGCAGAAATTGACCCGAAGGAAAAACACGCTATATCACACAGGCAAAAGGCTTTTGACAGGCTGGTAAAAGTGATGAAGGAATGAAATTATACATCTATGGGATTTTTCAACAGGATAAAGCAAAGCTTCACTAAAACTTCTGATAAAATTTCAGAGGGGCTAAATAATATTTTTATTAAAAAAAAGCTTGATGGAGCTTCTCTGGAAGAGCTTGAAGAATTGCTGATAGCAGCAGATATAGGCGTAAAAATCTCAGCGCAGATAATTGAAGAATTCTCAAAAAAGAAATTTGAGAAAGATGTTGAAGTTAACGAGGTAAAAAAATTCCTTGCAGAAAAAATTACAGATATTTTAAAAAAATATGAGGCGGAATTACAGATTCCTAAAGACCTACAAAGACCTTATGTAATAGAGTTTGTAGGGGTTAATGGCAGCGGAAAAACCACAACTATCGGCAAATTTGCCAGCTCATTGGTAGCTCAAAATAATAAAGTAATGATAGCCGCCTGTGATACATTCAGAGCAGCGGCGGAGGCTCAGCTTGAGCATTGGGCGGGCAAAGCAGGCGCATTGTTTTTTAAAGGCGTAGAAAAGCAAGACCCCGCAAGCGTTGCATATCAGGCTTATGAAAAGGCAAAGGCGGAAAATGTAAATGTACTTCTGATTGATACTGCTGGCAGGTTACAAAATAAGCAGGGGCTTATGGAAGAGCTGGCAAAAATAAGCCGTACCTTAAAAAAGCATGATGCTGAATTGCCAGATAAAACCATTTTAATAATAGATGCCATAACTGGTCAGAATGGTTTGTTACAGGCTGAGGTTTTTAAAGAATTCACTAAAATTGACGGACTGATAATAACCAAGCTTGATGGTACCGCAAAAGGTGGCATTGCAGTAGCCATAGCAGAAAAATTCAATCTTCCCATTTTTGCAGTTGGTGTAGGTGAAGGGGTTGATGACCTTAAAACTTTCACCGCAGAAAATTTTGCCAATAGCTTGATTGGAATTAACCACAATTAAAAATGCAGCCATTAGCTGAAAGAATGCGCCCGAAAAATATTGAAGCGTATATCGGGCAGAAACACCTGATAGGTGAAGGGGCTGTGTTGCGGCAGGCAATTGAGAGTAAAAATATACCATCGTTTATTTTATGGGGGCCACCAGGTGTTGGTAAAACCAGCCTTGCCCAGCTTTTTGCCCATGTGCTGCAATGTGAGTTCTATAGTTTAAGTGCCATAAATTCTGGCGTGAAAGATGTGCGGGATACCATTCAGGCAGCGAAAGATAAAAATCTGTTTTCATCTGCGAGACCAATATTATTCATTGATGAGATACATCGTTTTAGTAAATCTCAGCAGGACAGTCTGTTAAAAGCGGTGGAAGAAGGAACAGTTACCCTGATAGGCGCTACTACGGAAAACCCATCATTTGAGGTTATATCGGCGTTGCTTTCCCGCTGTCAGGTTTACATACTTGAGCCACTGAAAAAATCAGAGCTTATAAAGCTGGTTGACGATGCGCTAAAAAAAGATGAGCAGCTTAAAACTAAAAATATTGAAGTAAAAGAATATGAGGCAATGCTGCAATATTCTGGTGGTGATGCCCGCAAGCTTTATAATGTGTTGGAGCTGGTGGCAAGCCTTGCCAGAAATAATGAGAAATTACTTATCACCAATGAGCTGGTAAAAAAACATGTGCATAACAATATCGCCATTTATGATAAGGGGGGAGAGCAGCATTATAATATTATTTCAGCCTTTATAAAGTCAATCAGGGGTAGTGACCCCAACGGTGCGGTTTATTGGCTGGCACGCATGATAGAAGGAGGAGAAGATATAAAATTCATCGCAAGGCGCATTGTTATTTGTGCTGCGGAGGATATCGGGCTGGCAAACCCCAATGCGCTGCTTATGGCTCAAACTGCCTTTGATGCAGCAAATTCTGTAGGGTTACCCGAAGCACGGATAATACTAGCACAGGCGGTGATATATCTGGCAACTTCTCTCAAAAGTAACTCCACCTATATGGCGATAAATAATGCGCTGGAGCTGGTGAGAAAAACTGGTGACCTAGCCGTGCCTCTGCATTTGCGCAATGCCCCGACAGATCTGATGAAAGATCTGAACTATGGCAAAGAGTATAAATATTCCCATGATTTTACAGATAATTTTGAGGCTCAGGAGTATCTTCCTGATAATATTAAAAATACCAAGCTTTTTGAACCACAGAATAACCAGCAGGAAGAAAAAATAAAACTGCGGTTAAATGAATTATGGAAGGGTAAATATGGCTACTGAACCTGTACAAAAAGAATATAAAGACTATAATGATCAGGCAAAAAATGTTCAAAAAACAATTACTGCAATATTAAGATAATAAAAGTGTGATGAAAATTTTAAAAGGAACTTTACTGCTATTGTTGAGAATATTGCCATGGGTTATACTGGGTATTGTGTTCTACCTTGGCTATCATGGGCAGTTGAATGCCATCATAAAATATCTTAGCAGCCCTGAGTTAACGATTAAAGTGGGTAAAACAAAAATTACTCCATATTTAATTATCAAGTCTGCAATAATTATAATTTATTTATTCTGGTTTGCTTCAATTGTTGCTGGTATGTTTTCTAAGGTTTTTTTGAAGATAAGAACCATATCAAACAATAGTAGAGCTCTTGCGGTTAAGGTTATCAGCATACTGATCTATATAATAGCTTTTTTTATTACCCTTCAGCTTCTAGGGATAGACCTTACAACCCTTGCTGTATTTAGCGGTGCAATTGGTATTGGGCTTGGTTTTGGCTTGCAGAAAATAACCTCTAATTTTATTAGTGGTTTTATCATGCTGTTTGAGGGGTCAATTTCAGAAGGGGACCTTCTTCAACTGACAAACGGCATTGAAGGTGTAGTTAAGAATGTTGGCGCACGCGCAACCCTGATAGAAACTTATGATGGCAGGGATGTAATGGTGCCTAATGAGGATTTTATAGTTAATCAGGTAATCAACCTTACCCATTCTGATAAAATGGCAAGGATGGAACTTAAAATTGGCGTTTCATATAATTCTGACCTCAAAAAGGCTCAGGAAATAATTGTAAATGCTGCTAAAAACCACCCCGCAGTAAGTAAGATAAAAACACCAGATTGTTTCCTGCGGGAATTTGGGGATTCATCAGTTAATTTTACCATGTTTGCATGGGTGGATGATGTTACCAATGGCAGACTCACCCCAACAAATGACATTTTGTTTGAAATATGGGCAAAGTTTAAAGAAAATAATATAGAGATACCATACCCCCACAGGGAGTTGATAATAAAAAGGCCAAAGCTAGACAAGGCGTAAATATTTTCGCTTTAAACAGGCTATTATACAAAATTTCGATTATTATAAGAAAATCTTATCTTTACAAAACATTTATTGTTTTCTATAAGCCCTTTGCCTCAGGGGGCTTGTGTTCTCAGGGGGTTTTGTTTGGCTCTATATTTTTATGCGATTGTAGCTCAGTTGGTTAGAGCGCACGGCTGATAACCGTGAGGTCGGTGGTTCAAGTCCTCCCAGTCGCACCATTTTCCAATTTTGTTTGCATCAGCAAACAAGCTGAATGGGTAACGTATTGTATACTCAAGCTTTTTTCCATTTAATTTTAGGTTCTGAAATATTAACTTTAATATTTGTAACCTTTAAGGCGCTGGGTTAGGGTTATTATGATGTATAACTTCAATTTCGTTAATTATTTCTGCTGTAAGTTTTATATCAATGGAGTTAATATTTTCTTCTAATTGATTCAAATTAGTTGCGCCTATAATGTTTGATGTAACAAAGGGTCTGGAGTTAATATAAGCTAATGACATTTGAGCGGGGGAGAGTGAGTATTTTTTTGCAATTGCACAATATTCAGCAGTTGCCTGATGTGAACGTACATTATTATATCTTTGAAACCGCCCGAATTTCGTTATTCTTCCTTCTGGCGGTTTTGCGCCATTTAGGTATTTTCCTGTTAACATTCCGAATGCCAGTGGCGAATAAGCGAGTAACCCGCAATTTTCACGGATAGAAATTTCAGCTAATCCTATCTCATAGCTTCTGTTAAGCAGGCTGTAAGGGTTCTGTATTGAAACTATTTTTGGCTGAGAATATTTTTCACTACTGCGAATTGCATCCATAACGCCCCAAGGGGTTTCGTTTGAAAGCCCGATATACCTTATTTTTCCTTGTTTTACAAAGCCAGTTAAAATATCTAGTGTCTCACTTAATGCCGTAGGGGTTTCATTTTTATTATGTATGTAACCCAGTTGTCCAAAAAAATTTGCGGTTCTTTCTGGCCAGTGTATCTGGTAGAGGTCAATATAGTCAGTTTCCAGCCTTCTTAAGCTATTATTAAGAGCGTATTCAATATTCTTCCTGTCTAAAATTGGTTTGAAACCTGGGCGTATATAATCAAAATTATCAGATTTTCCTATAACCTTGCTTGCCAGTATTATATCTTTCCGTTTACCAGTTTTTTTTAACCAGCTTCCAATATATTCTTCAGTTTTTCCTTGCGTTTCAGCCCTTGGTGGTACGGGGTACATTTCAGCAGTATCAAAGAAATTAATGCCTTTTGAAACAGCCATATCCATTTGCAGGTGAGCTTCTGCTTCGCTATTCTGTTCACCCCAGGTCATTGTACCTAGGCATATTTTGCTTACAGAAATATCAGTATTTCCTAATTTAGAAAATTGCATTATATATTTGATTAAGGTGATTATTGTACAGTTTGCAACAGGCAGATGAATAGATATAACATTACTAACTAAATGCTACAATCTTTTATACACGTTAATAGTGAGATCGTCATTAATGGTGTTTTTACCGATGAAATCTTCAAATTTGCTATTGATAAAATTTAGCAATTCCTGTGCAGATTTGCCAGAATAACTATTCAATGATTTTGCTAATTTATACTGGTTTAAGAACTCCCCATGGTCATTTGGAGTTTCAACCAAAGCATCACTGAATATTATAAGCTGGTCATTTTTTTTGAAAGGAACTTTTATAGACTCATATCCAGAAGCGGAGCTAACTCCAACGGGAAGAAATGTTTTTTCCAATATTTCCACTTTGCCATCAGCTCTTAATATCATAGGCAGAGGAGAAGCTGCATTAGTATATTCAATATAATTTTCTTCAAAGTTAATTATACCGTAGAACATTGTTGCATACTGCCCTGCGCTTATTAGCTCACAAACTTTGCGATTAAGTTTTCTAATAAATAGATCAGGTGTTGGCAAAACCCCCATTTTACCCTGCATAAGCGTGTGTATGCGTAGCGCATTCATAGCCGAAGCCACACCATGACCAGATATATCAACGTTGTAAATGCTCAATTCCGAGAGGGAAACCTCTTTAAATCCCCAGAAATCACCGCCAACTTCAGAACACGGGTGAAACAGGGAGGCAATATCAACTGAATAATGCGCTGAAACAGCTTTTAAATTTTCCTGATCTGGCATTATTGAGGCTTGCAGTTCAATTGCAGATTGAAGCTCCTGTTTTATCCTTCTTCTGAACAGGCTATTTTCAAGGTGAAGCACTAACCTGCTTAAAAACTCATCTTTCTGTATGGGCTTGATGACCACATCATTTACCCCTACATCAAAAGCCTTTGATATTTCAGCGGTGTCTGTGGCTGATGTTTGAATTATTATAGGTAGGTCTTTTGTTTCATCATTCGCTTTTATATGTTTACACAGCTCAAACCCATCCATTTCGGGCATATAAATATCAGTAACTATTATGCTGGGGTGAAGTTCTTCTATCTTTCTTAGGGCATCAACGCCGTTCACGGCAAAGAAAACATTCTCAAAACCTGCTTCATGCAGAAACTTCTGTATGATCTTAACCCCTATTTCGCTATCATCAACAATTAATATCGAAAGACTTCTTAGAATAGCATTAGATGATAGTATATTCCTATACATTTACTAGTTTTGATTATAATTTATATAAATCTGGAGCAGTTAACTTAAACAAAAAAGTTAGAATATCTCGAAGAAGCCTACTTATACTTCTTCTCAACAAACTTAACGTGCTTTCTTGCAACAGGGTCATATTTATTGAATTCAAGCTTTGCTTGCTGCTTTTTAGGATTTTTCTTAGCTATTTTGAAATAGCCAGTACCAGCAGTGCTTTCAAGTTTTACTAAAACTGTATTCTTTTTAGCCATTGTGTATATTTTTTTCGTTGAGGTGCGCTTATATATAATATAATGGTTAAATTCAAGGGAATTTATAAAAAAGTCTAATTTAATATTATAAATGAGAATTTTCAGCTCCAATATAGAGGCAAAGCTTGTTGATTTTGTCAATACTACCCGTGGCAGTGCCGAGGACTATTATGCCATGCATTTCAGGCTTTCCAAGCTAACGGAGAGTTACAAAAGTGATTTTCAGATAAAAATAGCGGTCAATATACTAAATGAGCTGTTCAGGGAAGAGCAGGGGGATATTTTAAGAGCTGATAACCTTGATATTTTCCTTTTATATAAGGGTAATGATAGAAACCTTGTAAACAAAGCCATTTTTCAGCTGCGCTATTTGTTTTTTGATGATCCTCTGGCAACTACCCCTGATGGCAAGGAAAATAAAGAGTTCTGTGAAATATATGACATTAATTTCCAGTGGCAGGGTTTTTCAGTGCTTGCCAATAAAATAATGACGGAGTCGATACAGAAGGCAATCGGTAAGAGTGATTTTCTTGAGCAGATGCCAGTAATTTCAGCTAAATCACTGGTTGATCTGGAAAAGGAGATAGAAGAAACTAGACTGGATAAGTCCATCAGAAAACAGTCGATATGCACTATTAGGGATATTAAATCTCCTAAACCCTTGTTTCATGAGATATATATCAATATTCCGTCGCTTCAGTCGCAGATGAAGTCTAATTTCAAGATAACTGGCAATAAATGGCTTTTTTTATACATTACCCAGAAGCTCGATGAAAAGGTAATAGAAACAATATCCGTTAATCCTGAGCAGTTCCTTTACATGCCAATAAGCCTTAATTTGAACTTGAGTACCGTGCTCTCGCCTGATTTTACGGAGTTTTCTGAAATAGCGAAAGACTTCAAATGTCAGATATTCATTGAGCTTTCCGTAACAGATATATTCTCAGATATTTCAACTTTCTTCAAAGTGCGCGATATATGCCAGAAAAGGGAGCATAAAATATGCCTTGATGGGCTTAACAATGACGCTTTTATTCAGGTAAGTCGTAAAAACCTTGGGTTTGATATGGCGAAGCTACAGTGGAATGCTGATATGAAGTCAGACCTTGAATTAAAGAATGAAAATCGTCTGCTTAAAGAAGCCATTGATAATTGTGGTGCAAACAGGTTGATATTATGTCGCTGTGATGACATTCATGCCATAGAATATGGTCATGCTTTGGGAATTAACTTGTTTCAAGGCAGATATCCTGATAGAATACTATATCCGCATAATAAAATTATAAATTAGTAGCTAGTAGCTACTAGCTACTAAAATAAAATGTATCTGAGAAAGGGAAATTTACAGTTTTTGGTAACGCAGGATAATAATTCCAGGTCCTTATCTATTGATAGTTTTAGAAAGGTTGTGGATGATAGGCGCAATGGTGATTATTTCGGTTTTGATGAGGCTGACCTGAAAGGTGTTGATTTTAAAAGGTTCCTCCCGTCTGATATAATTGAATTGATTGATGACAATGTTGAGTTCAGCATGGAGGGGAATGATTTGAAGGAAGTTCTCTCCAAGATAATTCATTTTAAAGTAGTTACAAAAGAAAATAAATTAATAGAGATGAATGTATCAGCGGAGCGTGAAATATCAGACCTTGAAAACCTTAAATTTCGTATAATACTTGAGCCAAAAATTCATTTGCAGGAAAAGATAAAATCAATACTTGAATCGATCTCTTCAGTGCAGGAGGTGATTAATGAGCATACGGGGCTAATAAATGAGAGTAGCTTTATTGAAGTTCTGGATGAGGTGATGGACTTTCTCTATGACTCAAAAATAGAAGGTGTGCTTGCTGTTATAACGCTGGAAGGGTTTCCCAATTTTAGGATGGAAAATGGCAAGGAAAATGCCGATGAAATGCTTCTTGAGATAGGGAAAATTATAAAAAACAATTTCAGGGTGCGCGATGTAATTGGCTATCTGGGTTTTGGTAAGTTTGCGGTTCTAATGGTAAAAACTTTTGAGGATGAAGCTATGCCACCTATAAAAAGGCTTGAGTCTTCACTGCAAAAAAACGGTTTGTTGAATAACAGGCTTACTTTCAATGCAAGGTTCAAATTGCTTGACCTTAGCCTTGATGCAAAGGAAGAGCTTGAGAATATCAAAAATAAAAAAATTGACTATTCAATGTCAGGTAATGATTGAGGTGGGAAATGCTGTTTGGCTTGTTTAGTAAAAAATCAAAAAATAATTCAGATAACGCAAAGGACTATTTTGGTAATCCAAAATCTGGTGGCTATCAAAGTGCTGATAAAATATTCAGGATGGCAGCTATTTTGATAATAGTTTATATTTTTTACTCATCATACCAGTCAGATAAAACACTGTTGCACGGCGCTGCTGTACCTGCTGAAAAATCCATAGCTGATGAAGCGGAGGCAAAATATACCGAGCAGGAGATACAGGCAAAAGTTGAAGCTGCATTCTTAAAAATGAAGAGAACACCAGAGTTTAAAAAGATTTCTGATTTTATAAAAATGACAGAAGGAAAATTCACTAGTTCGGAAGTTAGCCTTCTTGAATCTGCTGATGGCTATATAATATATATTCCTAATGATAAATTATCAGAACTTAATGATGCAAAAAAATTTAAATCCACGTCTAAAGATTATGATTTTGAAATTTCTGTCTCAAAATCCTCCAGTGAAAATCATTTGGAAGTGGAGGGGCGTGATAAAAATGTCAGTGATAGTGTAAAAAGGCAACGCTAAAAAACCCAGCTTTTCCAAGCATCTTGGGCGTAGTCAATATTGAAAACACCAAATTGTTCAAATTTTAAATTTTTTTTATTTAAAAATGAATTGAAACCTTTTGGTGGTCTTAAAACTTTATGTTATAAATGTCCTTGTGCGCAATTAGTGCATATTTTTAATTTAACAATTCCAAGTAGGAGGATTCTATGGTGGGTATTAACTCAAATCTGGCGGCCGCATCGGCAACCAGAAATCTCGGTTCTGCAAATACAATCGTGCAGGACTCAATCTCAAGGCTATCTAGCGGTAATCGTATAGTAAAAGCATCTGATGATGTAGCAGGTCTAGCAATTGGTACTGCTATTAAGTCAGCTGTTACTACATTACAGGTTGCACTTCTGAACACTCAGCAGGCTAACTCAGTATTGTCGATTGCTGACGGAGCATTGGCTCAGGTTAGTGATATCTTGTCTCGTCAGAAAGCACTTGCAACGCAAGCAAACTCAGGTTCATTAGGTACAACAGAACGTGGTTACCTAAATCAGGAGTTCGTTTCTCTAACCGCTGAGATTGACCGTATCGTTGGTTCAACTTCATTCAACGGTATTACTTTATTAAATGGTTCAATTGCTGGTAATGCAACTACTACAGTTGCTGGCCCTGCTGCTACAACAACTACAACTGAAGAAGGCGCAGTGCCTGCTGATGTTGCGTTAGGCAGTACAGTTTCTGCATACACAGCTGTTGGCACTTATGACTACACTGGCGCTACAATACTTTCGGATGGTGATATTACTGTTAGCCTTGCTTCTTTCGCTGATACAGCTTTCCAGGGTGATTTATCGGGCTTGACTATCACAGCTTATGGTTTTGATGAAAACGGAATTAGTCCTGAAGATGTTATCTTTGAAACTCAGATCAATGGTGATACCTATAGAACTGGTGTTATTACAGCTGCTGGCGATGGTGGTAACTTAGCTGCACAAAACTTAGACTTTGTAAAAGTTGGTGGTGGCTCTACTTTCAGGATAACTCTGAATGGTACTATTACTGGTGCTATCAACACATCAGGTACGGCTGCAACATTTGCAAACGAACTTGAAACTGCAATCTCTTCAATCAGTGTGTTCCAAACTAGGGCTGTAACTGGCGCTTCTGGTGCAACTATCAGGTCTGATGATTTTGATATTGCAACTGCAACTACATTTGGTGAAATTGGTACATCTACTGCTGGCTTTACTGTTACTGCTGGTTCTGGTGGTGGTGAATCAACTATCAGTGTTACAATCAATGGCAGAGTATTCAATGTTGCGGATCCTGCTGCTGGTGGTGATGATCAGTTCGCTGCTGGTTCTGACACTCTTATCCTTTACGGTAGGGATGCATTAGGTGATCTGAACAATGAAAGGTTAACAATAGCTTCTGGTTCATTAACTGGAACTTTTGACTTAACTGATGCAGGTGATGTTGCTGATCTTGCTACTGCGCTTAATGAATTCTTCGGTATTGAGATAACTGAAGCTTCAACATCTACTGTTAATGCTTACTCGCCTGTAAATGCTATAACTGGAAGTAATGTAACTTCTATTGATGTTGCTAGCTTTAATGATGCAACTTATCAATCTGAAGGCTTTGGTACTTTTGCTGTAGCCCAGTTTCAGGAGAATGGCTCTAATGCTGAAAACGTAACCTTTACAACAACTTTAGGTGATAAAACTTATACGGCTTCACTTGTTGCTTCTGGTAATGGTGGTGCTTTCTCTGCTCAAACTATAACTTTCACCGCGACTGATGGTTCTGGTTCGTCGTTTGATGTAGGTATTGCTGCAAGTGGCACAATAGGAACTATTAACACTAGCGCTTTAGCTGATACTGTTGCTGAAAATATTACTGCTGGCCTTGCTAGTGTTGATATTTATTCAACTAGGGTTTTAAGCTCTGTTAATGTTTCTTCAATTACCAACACAGTTCTTGAAGGTTTAGGGGCTTCTTCAGTTACTATCAAGTCTAACCAGTTTGACACTACTAACAATGACTTCGGTGATGTTGGTTCGTTTTCTGGTGTTGCGGGTGCTGGTTCATTGAATACACTTTCAGTAGTGATCAATGGTACAACTTTCAACGCTAATGACCTTGGTGGTGATAATGATACCTTATCTTCAGCTGATACTAATATTACCTTAATTGGTCGTGATGCTGCAGGTAATGCAACGGGTGAAGAGATTAAGATCAGTTTAACTGGCTTAACTGGTTCAATTGACCTTACTAACCAGGATGAAATAGATTCACTTGTAAATGCACTGAATGATTATTTTGGTGTAAGTGGTGAAGCTGGTTCTGGCGGTTTATCATTCCAAGTTGGTGCTTCCATTACTGACAAGATTGCAATATCAATAAATTCAGTTGCAACAACTACTATCTACAAAAATGATAGTAATGTTTATACTGCCCTTTCAATTGATACTCAGGAAAATGCGCAAACAGCAATTGGCGTACTTGACAATGCAATATCTTCGGTGATCGCTCGTCGTGCTGATATTGGTGCAGCTCAATCAAGGTTCAACTTCGCTTCGAACAATATTGAGATATCAATATCTAACCAGGATGCTGCAAGGGGTAGTTTCCTTGATGCTGATATAGCAAATGAGTCTACTCTGTTTGCTTCTGCTCAGGTTAAGTTACAGGCTTCAGTGTCTGTACTTGCTCAGGCGAATGCACTTCCGAGGAACTTAC
>DQGZ01000236.1:13786-14121 GCA_003531345.1 Alphaproteobacteria bacterium
CGAATGCACTTCCGAGGAACTTACTACAGTTACTACAAGGTTAATTTTAACCTTTTCGGTAAAACCAGGTGGAGGGGGCAGACTTCCCCTCCACTTTTGGCACGCAAATAGCTTAAGTAATTTTATATTTTCAGTTTTTTCTTTTTAATAATGGTTTATAATTAATAATAACAAAAAACTAAAACCAGGAGGGTTTATGGATCTTTCAATCTCTTCAATTCCTAATCAGCAACAAGTATCTAACAATTCGGCGCAGGCGGGAAATGTTGCTCCTCAAACTGAACCGCAAAGGCAAGATTATACAGTGCAAAGAGTTACCAGCACTAATGACACAG
>DQGZ01000167.1 GCA_003531345.1 Alphaproteobacteria bacterium
AACAAGTAGATGGGTAATTTATCCTTACTAGTAAGGAATGTAATACATATATGCGTGCAATTTGAATTTGGAACAATAACCTCAAAGGGACAGACTAAAATTCCAGCAGTTTTAAGAAGGGAATTTGGCCTGAAAGAATGTGATTGGAGGTTTATATTAGCTCACTAAAATTACTCCTGCTAATCTAAGCCAGACCTTATACCTTATGTACAAAAGGGATATGATTAACAAAGTTCCTCTTACATTCGCTACAAAATACTAAGTGCCTGTTTTATGGTGAAGGCCTTTTCATATAAAGCCCTGCCAGAAATTACTCCTGCAACACCATTTTTTTCAAGGGCTTTTATTTTTCTTAAGTCATCCAAGCTTGATATACCGCCCGATGCAATAACGGGAATGGATATACTTTTTGCCAGATCTGCTGTGCCTTCAAAATCCGCTCCCGTCATTGTTCCATCTTTGGAAATGTCAGTGTAGATAATTGCTGCCACCCCAGCATTTTCAAATTTTTTAGCCAGTTCAATCACTGAGATATCACTTTCCTTATACCAACCTTCAACTGCAACTTTGCCATTTTTTGCATCAATGCCTACGGCTATCCTGCCGGGAAATTTTTTACATGCGGTAATAACCAGTTCTGGGTCTTTAGTTGCTACGGTACCAAGAATTACCCTTGATATACCAAGTGTAAGCCAAGTTTCTATATTTTCTATTGTTCTTATGCCACCACCTAGTTGGGCAGGAATAGAGATAGCTTTCAATATTGATTTTACTGGTTCAATATTAACTGACCTACCTTGAAGAGCGCCGTTTAAGTCTACTAAATGTATATATTCTGCCCCCTCCATTGCAAATTTACTTGCCTGATCAGCGGGCGAGTCATTAAATATTGTGGTTTTGTCAAAATCTCCCTGATAAAGCCTTACACATTTTCCGTCTTTCAAATCTATTGCTGGGTATAGTATCATCTGATAGTTGATTAAGGTGAGTATTGCACAGTTTGTTATAAAGTAAAAAATAAAAATTAGAAGAAAGAAGCTGCAATAAATAGTTGTTCCATTTGCAAAGCTTCTAACGAACTAATTTTCATTTTTTACAATAACCCTTAAGGGCATCTGCTAATTTTGCTCTAAAGCAAAATTAATCTAGCTGCAAACTTTATAATATTCACCTTAATCAACTATAAATTTATCCTTTTTGAATCTCACCTTAAAAATCTTTATAGTTTTATTACCATCAACGAAATCAAGAAATTTTACCTGATGGAATAACTCTTTTAGTTTTTTTTCTGAAAGGCTTCTGGTTATAAAATAGGCATAGCGACTACCTGTCTGGGTTACAGGCATTTTCATATCATAGTAATCTCTTATATATTTGCTTCCTTTCCATTTGAATATCTCATTTTTAAAACCACCTTTGCTTTGCATATCATATATCAAGGGGGCAATTATTTTTCTTTCATCTGCAATTATTATAGCGTTTTTTTCAATATCCAGCGCTGCAAGTTTACTTGCTGTATCATGCCATAGATATAGTCTTTCGAAAGGTTTTAGAGGCTCATCACCAGCTCTGGAAGATATGCAGATAATAAAAAACATGGCAAAAAGCACGGCATTTATTAAGAGCGCAAGCCTGAGCCACAGGCTTCTTTTAAAGTTCAATAAATAATTAATGACCAGTATATTGCCGCTTATATAGGCTGGGGCAGCCCAGTGAATTTGAGCTGTTGAAGAAAATGAGATCAGCATTCCTACCAGCAATATTGGTAAGATAAAAATCTTTAGTAGACTGACCTCATTAAATTTCTTGCCTCTATTATTATAAGCGTGCTGTTTTTTTAGCAATACAAAAATCAGAAATATAGCTAACATCGGTCCAAATATCAGTAGTTGCCCACCAATAAAACTTAAGCCTTCACTAGGGTAAAATGAAGTTTCGTTTGAAAAAACATTGTCTTGAGTATGTGTAAAACTTACAAAACCATTATCATAGTTCCAAATTATGTTAGGTAAAAAAACCAACAAACCTATTAATGAGGCGGCTATAAGCCTTAAGGAAAATAAACGAGAGAAATTTGTAACCATATAATAAAAACATACTGAAAACACAAAGGCAACAAAAGTGTATTTACTAAGCATTCCAAGCCCAAAGCAGATGCCTAGCATCACCCAGTCGGATATTTTACTTTTTGTGTAATTCTTATTTATCCTTATAAAATAGTATAAGCCTATTGCCCAGAACATCATTAATGGTGCATCAGCGGAGATAAACACAGAGGAAAATGTTACAGCAGGAAGTGTCAAATAACTAGCTGCGCTATATGCAGCAGTTCTTTCATTGAACAATAGTTTTGCTGACAGATAAACAAACCATGCTGAAATAAGGTGCATAAAGGCAGAAAAAAACCTTACCCCAAATTCGCTATCAGAGATTATGGCGGTTGACAGGCTTATTATGAAAGCTATCAGGGGCGGTTTTGAGTAATAGCCAAACTCCAGATTTTTTGACCACAGCCAATACTGCGATTCATCTACCCATAAAGGCAGGTCAGTGAAAAATAGGAAGCCTACCTTAAAAAATGTAATAAAAAACGCAAAGAGGAAAAAGGCGGATTTATAAGAGATCTTATGCATCTTAGAAATCTCTCTCACTCACCCTTTCACCTGATGTAACATAATGTACAGCCTTGGTTATTTTTGTGCAGTAATCGGCTATCCTTTCCAAACCCCTTACTATCAACATTACTGAAACATAACTATCAACATCACTTGGGTGGTTGCGTATATCATTTTTAATTTTAATAAAAAGTTCATCACACATATCATCAACCTTATCTTCTATGCGCCATACTTTATTAGCTTCATTTGTATCCTGATTTTTATAGCCCTTTATTGCGTAACTAAGCATTTCAATGCCATAATTAGCGATCAAAGTTAGGCTGTCTTTATACTCGTTAAGTATTTTTGTTTCTATGTTCAGAAGCTTTTTAACGGCACTTTCTATCATATCACCCTGCCTTTCTATTATGGTGGATATTTTAGTAGCGGCGATAACATAGCGTAGGTCTATTGCTAAGGGGTGTCTCAGTGCAATTATATTGGTGGATATTTTCTCAACATTCCTATCCAACTCGTTGACCTTATTGTCTATTTCTTCAACTTTGCTCAAGTTTTCACCTCTAGGGTCAGAGAGGCTATCAAGGAAAATACGAACTACATCTATAACTAGTTCACTCATTGAAACGACATTGGAGGATATATTATTCAACTCTTTATCAAACGATGATACTGTGTGGGTTTGTAAAACTTTTTCCATAATCTTTATAATTGCTTTTATATACTTTTAGGCTAAAAACCCCATTATTTCAATAATATTCGGTTGTTATGAGCATTCTTCCAGATAAATGGATAAAAGAAATGGCAAAAAATCACGGAATGATAGAGCCATTCATTGAAAGTCAGGTAAAAAAAAATACGGTAGGTAGCGGTCTTATTTCCTATGGTGTTTCCTCATATGGCTATGATGCCAGAGTTTCTGATGAATTCAAAATTTTTACTAATGTTGACAGTGCAATTGTTGACCCCAAGGACTTTTCTCCCAAAAGTTTTGTTGATCGCAAAACCGATGTTTGCATTATTCCTCCTAACAGCTTTGCTCTTGCCAGAACCGTTGAATATTTCAGGATACCTGAAGATGTATTGGTTATTTGCGTTGGTAAATCTACTTATGCACGCTGCGGGATAATTGTTAATGTTACACCTCTTGAACCTGGATGGGAGGGGCATGTTACCCTAGAGTTTTCTAATACTACACCACTGCCAGCAAAAATTTATGCCAATGAAGGGGCTTGCCAGTTTTTATTTTTAAAAGGTTCTGAACCTTGTGAAGTTTCATATAAGAATAGAAGTGGAAAATATCAGGGGCAGCAAGGTGTAACCTTACCGAAAATATAAATAAAGGTAATACAGGCAATAAAAGTAATTGAGGGTTAAACCTTTATTATATTTTATTACCTTTATTACTTTTGCTGAACCTGAAAAATGTATAAATTAGAGATAAATGTATAAATTAGAGATAAATGGTGGCAAGCCCCTAAAAGGAAAAGTGCAAATATCAGGTGCAAAAAATGCTGCATTGCCACTTATGGCTGCCTGCTTGTGTACAGATAAAGAGATAAATTTGAGTAATGTTCCTAAGCTTTCTGATATAGCAACGATGAATGATTTGCTTTCTTATCTGGGGGCAGAAATTAGCCAGTCAGGAAATGGCTTCAAGTTTAGTACAAAAAATATAAAAGAAGTTCGTGCACCTTATGACATCGTAAAAAAAATGCGTGCATCTGTAATTGTTTTGGGTGGTTTGCTTGCGCGAAATGGCTATGCGGAGATTTCACTGCCTGGCGGTTGTGCAATTGGTTTAAGGCCAATTAACCTGCACTTGATGGCTTTGGAGAAAATGGGTGCTGAAATAGACCTTGATAGCGGTTATGTAAAAGCCAGTGCAAAAAATGGTTTAAAAGGCGCAGTTATTGATTTTCCTATTGTTTCTGTTGGTGCAACTGAAAATACGTTGATTGCAGCAGCAACTGCAAAAGGCACAACAATAATTAAAAATGCCGCGCGTGAGCCTGAAATTGTTGACCTTGCAAATTTATTAAATGCAATGGGTGCTAAAATTTCTGGTATAGGTGAAAGTGAAATTACAATTGAGGGTGTTAGCTCTCTAAATGGCTGCACTTATTCCGTAATGCCAGACAGGATAGAGGCGGGAACTTATGCCGTTGCAGGCCCAATAACAGGTGGTGAAACAGAAATAGAGGGTATAAACCCTAGCCTACTTGAATCTACACTACAAACCCTTGAAAAAATGGGGGTAAAAGTTACCAGAAAGCAAAATGGTTTTACAACTGCGTTTGATGGTAAAATTCTACCAGCATCAGTACAAACTGAGGTTTATCCTGGCTTCCCAACTGATATGCAGGCGCAAATTACTGCTTTAATGTGTGTTGGCGCTGGCACTAGTTTTATGCAGGAAAATATTTTTGAAAATAGGTTTATGCATATCCCTGAATTAATTAGAATGGGCGCTAATATCAATATTTCAGGTCATACTTTAGAAATTAAAGGCGTTAGTCAATTCAAGGCAGCGGAAGTTATGGCAACTGACTTACGTGCTTCATCATCACTGATTTTAGCAGGGCTAAATGCTGCTGGCAAAACCTCAATTCATAGGCTTTACCACCTTGATAGGGGTTATGAAAATTTAGAAGAAAAATTACAAGCTTGCGGCGCAGATGTAGCTCGCATTAAAGAATAAAATGAAACTATTATACTTAGGTGATGTTGTAGGCAAAGCAGGCAGAGACGCAGTGCTAAAACACCTGCCAGAAATACGCAAAAAACTCGGGATAAATTTTACTATTATAAATGGTGAAAATTCTGCAGGTGGTTTTGGTATCAATGAAAAAACTGTTAACCAGTTGTTTGATATCGGCACTGATGTTATAACCTGTGGCGACCATACTTTTGACCAGAAGGAGACCAAATTCTTTATAAATAAATATTCTGGTTTGCTGCGCCCGCATAATTTCCCTAAACATCTGCCAGGTAGGGGTTATAATATTTATAACATTGCCGTTAAAAAAATTTTAGTTATTCATCT
>DQGZ01000204.1 GCA_003531345.1 Alphaproteobacteria bacterium
AAGGGGTTTAATATCTCATTCTGAGAAAATGGTTATAGTTTTAGATGTAGATTTTCTGTTTGATAAAAGAACTCTTTCTGATGCAGAGGGAAGTATAAACTAATTATAACTTGTTGAGCAGCGCTAATATATGCCAGAACCTACAAAAAAGCAGGATTTTTTTGAAGAAAGGGAATTTAAGTTCAATGAAAAGGATTTTAATTTTATAGTTGATCTCATTCACGAGAAAACAGCTATCTATATTCAGCCGCATAAGAAAAACATGATATATTCCCGTATTGCCAGAAGGCTAAGGAAGTTGAACTTAAAAACCTTTGAACAATATTGTAATTATCTGACTAGTAATAGTGGCGATAAGGAAGTTACTGATTTTATAAATGCAGTAACTACAAACCTTACAAATTTTTTTAGAGAAAGCCACCATTTTGATCACTTGAAGCAGGCTAGTCTGCCATATGCAATATCAGAAAATCAGAGTAGAAAAAAACTAAGAATATGGTCGGCTGGTTGCAGTAAAGGGATGGAAGCTTACTCAATAGCAATGGTATTGCATGATTTCTTAAAGGATATTGACAACTGGGATGCAAAAATACTTGCAACTGATATTGATACAGAAGTACTCAGTATAGGGGAAAAAGCAGAATATAATATTGAAGATGTAGATGATGTTCCGAAAGAATATATCTCAAAATATGTTTCACTGGATAGAATTAAAAAAAGCGCCTCTATTTCTCCTAAACTTAAAAAACTGGTACATTTTAAGCAACTGAATTTTATTGACCCTTGGCCAGTAAAGGGGCCCTTTGATATTATATTCTGCAGAAATGTGGTGATATATTTCAAGAAGGAGACCCAGCGAGTACTATTTGAACAGTTTGCCAATATATTACAGCCAGGAGGTTTTTTATATATTGGCCATTCAGAGTCTTTGCATGGAATATCCAACAGATTTGAGTTAATAGGAAAAACTATATACCGAAAAATAAAATGAACGAATTTACAAACAATCCTCCACGGAAAGTTCCAATTAGAAGAACCGACACAGAGCGTGTTCAGGTGGGTGATCTCTATGATGGTGTTAGAAGATATTATGACCAGAATATGGAGCTGACAGTAGTAAAACTGATGACAGGAGATTGTTACTTTACCGTTGAGCCAAGGGAAATGCTGGTAACTATCTTGGGTTCCTGCATATCAGTATGCCTACGTGACCCTGAAACAAAAATAGGTGGTATGAACCATATATTGCTGCCAGGTGAAAACAACTTGAAACTACAAAAGGGTGACCCAGGATATTCTACCCGTTTTGGTGCGTTTGCAATGGAGGAATTAATTAACGGAATGTTAAAATTAGGCGCTTCAAAAAATAGGATGGAGGCAAAGGTTTTTGGCGGTGGTAATGTAATTGAAAGCTCAACAGCAATAGGTACTAAGAATATAAATTTTGCAAAAGATTTTCTGATTCAGGAAAAGATCCCGATAGTTTCAGAGGATGTAGGGGGTGATACTGCTCGCCGCTTACATTTTTTTCCTGAAACTGGTAAGGCAATGATAAGAAAGCTCAAAAGGAAGGAGGATCTTGTTATACTTGAGAAAGAGCGCGAGTATCAAGAGCGTATCAAATCTAAATTTGAAGTTAAACCAGATCCTGAAGTTGAGTTATTTTAATTAGTAACCTTTGTTAACAGCGTCTATATATTTTTATGCCTATAAAAGTTTTAATAGTTGATGATTCTCTTTTAATAAGGCAGATGTTTAGTAAAATTCTTTCTTCTGACACAGAAATTGAGGTTGTTGCCACAGCGCATGATGTGGTTGATGCACGTGAAAAAATCAAAAAATATGAACCAGATGTAATAACTCTTGATATTGAAATGCCAGGAATGGATGGCATTACCTTTCTGAAAAAAATAATGGCGCTAAGACCAACGCCAGTTGTAATGGTTTCTTCATTAACACAGAGGGGAGCGGATATTACTATTGCAGCACTTGAAGCAGGTGCAGTTGATTACGTTCCTAAAACTACCAGCTCAGAATTTGACTATAATAACCTATCACTGGAATTGATAGAAAAAGTAAAGGCAGCCTCTAGGGTAAAGATTATACGTCCTAAACAAGATGGTGAAGTGGCGGAAAAGAAAAAAGCAGATAAAAAAAACCAATACCAGTTCAAAAATAATATTTTATTTGCAGTTGGCTCTTCTACTGGCGGCGTTGAATCTTTAAGGGAGGTTGTAACTAGGCTTCCATCTGATTTCCCTCCAGTTCTTATCACCCAGCACATGCCACCTAAATTCACTAAAAGCTTTGCCGAGCGCCTTGATACTATTTGCAATATGAGAGTAAAAGAAGCGGAAAATGGGGATGTGATAGAGGTAGGAAATATTTATATAGCACCAGGAGGATTCCACATGGAGGTCATAAAACGTGGCATCCAGATGGCGTGTATAGTCAGGGATGGCGAAAAAGTATCAGGTCATATACCATCTGTTGATGTTTTATTTGAATCTGTAGCAAAAAATATTGGCAAGAATTCTTATGGGGTTATACTTACTGGCATGGGGAAAGATGGAGCAAAAGGCTTGCTTCAAATGAAAAATGCTGGAAGCTATAATATTGGTCAGGATGAAGCCAGTTCAATAGTGTATGGTATGCCTAAGGCAGCTTACTTGGCTGGTGCTGTTGATGTTCAGGTTTCCCTTAGCGATATAGCTGATAAAATGATAGAAATAGCAAAACAGTAAAAATGGCACTTTTAGGAAAAAATCTTGAAGAAAAAGATATAGAATCTTTATTAAAGCCTGATTTTGAACCACTTACCAAAGTTGGTTCTGAGGGGGCTAAAAGCTTTTCAATAGCAGATAATCTGGTGCCTATAAATACAGCAGGGCATAATTTTGAAAAACTACAGATTAACTGGAGTAAAATAAACAAAGC
>DQGZ01000238.1 GCA_003531345.1 Alphaproteobacteria bacterium
TTTTTTGTAGGTTCTGGCATATATTAGCGCTGCTCAACAAGTTATAATTAGTTTATACTTCCCTCTGCATCAGAAAGAGTTCTTTTATCAAACAGAAAATCTACATCTAAAACTATAACCATTTTCTCAGAATGAGATATTAAACCCCTTACATACTCATCATCAATTCCAGTTTCAGAGGATGAAGGATTATTTTTTATTTCGCTTTCATTCACGGTCAGAATATCAGAAACAGAATCAACCAGAATTCCTACCGTTCTTGAGCCAACATTTATAACTATCACAACATGCTTCTCATTTGCTTCAGTTTTACCTTGTGAAAACCTTATCCTTAGATCAAAAATAGGAATCACCAGACCACGCAAATTAATTACCCCAAGCATATATTCTGGTGAGTTAGGAATTCTTGTTGCCTCCTGCCATCCTCGAATTTCCATCACTTTCATTATATCAACCCCATACTCATTCTGCTCAACTTTAAATGTTAGGAATTGTCGGGTTGACTCAGTTTCCATTTTTTTCTTTGATGCAGAGCTATAATTAGTATTTTCCATATTCACCTCTTTTTATTTTGTTATGCAGCCTTGATTTCTTTTTTTCTGTCAAAGGTCATTTTCTGAATCTGCGCTACATCAATTATTAGTGAAACATTTCCATCACCAAGTATTGTTGCACCAGAAATTCCCTGAACCTTATCACTATTTTCTTCAAGATTTTTTATTACAACCTGCTGCTGCCCCAGAAGGTCTTCAACCACTATACCAAGTTTGTTTTTACCATTTTCAACTAAAACTACTAATATCTTGTCATTTTTCTGGGTAGTTTTTGTTATCCCGAATATTTCTGAAAGATATACTATAGGTATAAATTCCCCCCTAACGCTGATAACCTCATTACTATTTTTTACCCTATTAACATCAGCAATTTTTACCTGCATGGTTTCAAGAATATTATTAATTGGTAGAATATATTTTTCTGACCCGACACGTATTACCATTCCATCAAGAATTGCCAAAGTTAATGGTAATGAGATAATAAATTTCATTCCATAACCTGGGTTATTTGTCATTTCTATCTCACCGCCAAGTGCTTTTATATTACTGCACACCACATCCATACCAACCCCACGACCAGACACGTCCGTAACCTTATCTGCGGTTGAAAACCCTGCCATAAATATAATATTGTCAATCTCTTCGGGGCTTAGGTTTGCATCTGCTGGATATAGCCCTTTTTCCACAGCTTTCTTGAATACTTTTTCCCTGTTTATTCCCGCACCATCATCTGATATCTCAATTAATATCCTGCCACCGCTATTATCCGCTGATAATGTTATCACACCTTCTTCTGGCTTGCCTTTTGCCAGCCTGTCTGCTGGCATTTCTATGCCATGATCAACAGAATTACGTATCATATGAACCAACGGGTCAGAAAGCGATTCTATTACCGTTTTATCTATCTCGGTTGCTTCCCCCTTCATTTCCAGACGAATTGACTTATTTAACTTACGGGAAACATCACGCACAATTCTTGGAAGTTTTGAAAATACTGATTTAACAGGCTGCATACGAACAGACATTACAGACTCCTGCAATTCACGAGTATGGCGAGAAAGTTCATTTACACCCTGCATAAGCCTTTGTAAATATTGTTCAGGTATATCTTTCAGGCGCTGCATTATCATTGCCTGCGTTATTACAAGCTCACCAACCATATTTACCATTCTATCTATCTTCTGTATATCAACCCTTATTGAGGTTACTCCTTCTTTGTCGTTATTGCCCTGCTGCACTGTTGAAGATTTAACAGGGCTTTCATTGTTCGTTTTATTACTGACTATATTTATAATTTCTTTTTCATCAGAGATTACCTGTTCATTACTTATAGGAACTTCAGGCATATCAAATAATGCAAATGCCCCTGAAGGGTCACTATATGCGGTAGAAACATTTGCTGTGGCTGCCGAACTGATTTCTTTATTATTTATCTGGTTTATTTCCAGCAGGCACTCCCCTTCTACAAACTCAAACGCCTCTTTCAACTGCCCTAAATCAATTACACCATAAGCTGTTATTTCCCATGATAAAAAACAGTCAAGCGGCGATAGCTCTTCCAGCGGAGGAATATTGTTTGAAGAAACTTTTACATCTATTTTTTGAGCAGATTTTTTTAACTCCCTTATTATATAAAGTGGCTCATTACCATTTATGAACAACTCTTTGTATGGTTTAAATGTTATTTTATAGTCTTTACTGGCTTCGCTTTCAGCTGAGTTTAAACCAGGGGCATCGTCAAAAAATCCAAAAGCTTCAACAGTATTAACTGACTGTTTTACTTTTTC
Organism: Alphaproteobacteria bacterium; assembly: GCA_003531345.1. Lineage (GTDB taxonomy): Bacteria > Pseudomonadota > Alphaproteobacteria > Rickettsiales > UBA8987 > UBA8987. Next base: position 2,342 of record DQGZ01000238.1, read on the forward strand.
ATTCTCAACCTTATTTTCTTTAACTAGGCCAGATTTTTTTTCTGACAGATTTTTCAGTTGCTCAAGAAGTTCATCTTCATAACCGATTTCTGCTTCAACACCATTTTTACCAGCTGAAACAAGGGTAGTTACAACATCAACAGATTTTAAAAGCGTATCTACAATTTCTTCTGAGAATTCTATTTCTTCGTTGCGTAGATTATCAAGTAAAAACTCAAGTATATGGGTAAATTTTACTAGACGATCAAAACCAAATGAGCCAGCACCACCCTTTATTGAATGAGCGCATCTAAAAATAGCATTTACCTCTTCATGGTCCATGCCAATATCAGGATTTATTGAAAGCAACCGCTCTTCCATATCAGAAAGTAATTCATATGCCTCCTGTATGAAGGTTTGCTTGAACTGATCTAGATCTGGCAACGACATAGAAACTATCCATTATGAGGTTAAATCGGACAAACTTTTTTAATTACTTCAGCCAGTTTTGCAGGCTCAAAAGGCTTAACTATCCAACCAGTTGCACCAGCAATTTTTCCCTCCTCTTTTTTTGAGGAGTCGCCTTCTGTAGTAAGCATAAGAATAGGAGAGCGTGTATATTTTGAGTTTTTCCTTAATGCCTTAATAAGGTCAATCCCGTTCATATTCGGCATGTTAAGATCAGTGATAACTACATCAATATCTTTTGCCATTGCAATACCTAAAGCCTTAACACCATCTTCTGCTTCAACCACATCATACCCTGCTGATTTAAGAGTAAATGTAACCATATCCCTCATAGTTTTTGAATCATCAACTGTAAGAACCGTTTTTGCCATAAAACCTCTTGCTAATTAAACTGAATATTTTTTTAACTCATCTTCTAATCCTAGATCAACAAATGCTGCTCTAAAATTATCGGAAGCACTGATTATTTTTAAGTCCACACTCTCTTGATAACATTTTAAAAACATTGACAATATAACCTGAACGCAGGGCGTTGTAATTCTATTAACTTGAGAAGCATCTATATTAACTTTTCCACCTGACTTTATAATAAAGTCAAGTAACTCATTTAAAAGTTTTTCTGAGTAGGATATATCAAGAATTTCTTTCAGTATTAAACCGCCTTGCCTATTTTTTGAAGAGGACTTTATTTCAGGCTTCTTAGCTAAAGGTTTTTTACTGACTTTTTTTACCATTTTAGAACAATTCTATATCTTCACTGTTTGTTGTAACTTCAGATATGGGGTTATGACCTATATCTGACGGATGTTTAATAAAATTATAATCAACCAAAAATTTTACAAACTCATTTCTTATCTCACCCAGAAATATCTTATCATATATTTCCTTAGAAATATCAATATCCGCAGTGACGTCCCCCTTCTGTTCAGAAATAACTTTTACTATGTGTTTATTTATCATCGACGATATCATAAGGCATATTGCCAGATTTTGTGATACCCTGTCTTGAAATTGCAGACCTACTATAGCGGATGAGACATTTTTAGATATTTCAAAAATTTGATCTTGAATTTCATCATATTTTTTCTCTGCCAGATTTTTTTGCATGGCAACCGAAGTTTCGGCTATCTTAGAAAAACTTTGACCAATCAGTAATATATTATCTTCAAGCAATTCATTAACATTGGGCAATATATAGTCTAAAACATGGAGAACGGAAGAAGTAGATGCAAACTTATCAAGTATATCTTCTGACTTTACAGCTTCTTTCTGTACATTCTGTATCATTACTGACAAACTTTATTAATAGTATTTACTAAAGTTTGCGGGTTAAATGGCTTAACTATCCAACCTGAGGCACCAGCAGCCTTACCCTCCCTCTTTTTATCCTCACCACTTTCTGTAGTCAGAACCAGTATTGGAGTGAACTTAAAATCTTCAATAGCACGAAGTTTTTTGATCAACTCAAGCCCGTCCATATTAGGCATATTAATATCAGTAATTATTACATCAAATCTTTTTCCCTTTGATTGCTTTAGTGCATCCACCCCATCTTCTGCCGTTACAACTTCAAATTTTTCCTCCTTGAGAGCAAGAGATACCATATTTCTCATTGTAAATGAGTCATCAACAACCAGTGCTTTTTTCTGCATAATAATTAATATTAGTTTTTTAATATCATTTAACTATTACTAATTATTAGTCAACTT
>DQGZ01000027.1 GCA_003531345.1 Alphaproteobacteria bacterium
GAATGAGCGCAGAAGAGTTAGACGGAATAATGAATGATTTTTATGATGGAAAATTTGATGTTTTAATGGCAACAACCATTGTAGAATCTGGGCTTGATGTGCCGTCTGCTAATACAATTATAATTTATCGTGCAGATATGTATGGACTTGCACAATTATATCAACTTCGTGGTAGGGTAGGGCGGGGCAAAACTCGTGCTTACGCATACCTAACTACTAACCCTAAAAAACAACCGACCAAAAATGCTATTAAAAGGTTAGAGGTAATGCAAAAGCTAGATATGTTAGGTGCTGGTTTTACTTTGGCAAGTTATGATATGGATATCAGAGGTTTCGGTAATTTACTTGGTGAAGAACAGTCAGGCAATATCAGGGAGGTCGGTATAGAACTTTATCAGCAGATGTTAAAAGAGGAAATTGAAAAGCTGAAGTCAACGAATAATAATTCAGGAATAGAGGAAGAAAAAGACTATAGCGTAAAAATAAACTTAGGTGTTTCGGTGCTTATACCAGAAAATTATGTTAAAGATTCAGACCTGAGAATGGGTTTGTATAGAAGGTTGGGTAATTTGCAGACTGAGGAAGAAGTTGAAAATTTTGCAGTAGAACTAGTAGACAGGTTTGGTAAATTTGGTAATGAAGTTGAAAATTTACTTGATACAATAAAAATAAAAATAAACTGTAAAAAGCTCGGAATAGAGAAAATAGATGCAGGAATAACAGGTGCGGTAATAAGTTTTAAGGATAATAAATTCTCTAAGCCAGAGATACTTATAGGAATGATTTCTAAGAACCCAGTAAAATATAAAATTAAGGAAAATAGCAAGTTTGTAATAGCTAATAGAAACTGGGAAAGCCTGCAAACCAGAATAGCGGAGTTAAAAATTGCTTTAGTTGAAATTCTTAACGCAGCCTCTTAAAATCTTGCAAACTTACTTCAAATAATCCCTGATCAGTATTTCTGCTATTTGAACTGCGTTCAATGCTGCGCCCTTGCGCAAATTATCAGAAACTACCCAGAAATTCAGTGCATTTTTGTTGGTATTATCCTTCCGTAATCTTGAAATATAAGTTGCATCCTTGCCTGATGCTTCAAACGGGGTAACATACCCGCCGTTTTCACGCCTGTCTATAACTTCAACACCTGGCGCTTTCTTAAGTGCCTCATAAGCTTCTTTCTCAGTTACTTCACGCTCAAATTCAACATTTACACACTCACTATGCGCAGTGAAAACGGGAACTCTAACGCAGGTTGCAGTAACTGGTACATCAGCGCCCATAATTTTTTTAGTTTCTACTACCATTTTCCACTCTTCTTTTGTGTAGCCAGCATATTCCCCGCTATCTAAAAATTTATCGATCTGTGGAATAAGGTTGAAGGCTATTCTTTTAGTGAATTTTTCTGGTTCATGGTCATTACCTGTATAAATAGAGCGAGTCTGTTCAAACAGTTCATCCATTGCATCTTTACCTGCACCTGAAACAGACTGGTAGGTTGAAACCACCACTCTTTTTATTTTAGCTAGGTTTTGCAACGGTTTAAGTGCAACCACCATCTGTATGGTAGAGCAGTTTGGGTTTGCAATTATACCCTTGTTTTTATATTGCGCTATATCATGAGGGTTAACTTCTGGCACTACTAGGGGAATTCCCTCGTGCATACGGAAAAAGGAAGTGTTATCAATAACCACACAGCCAGATTTTGCTGCACGAGGTGCATGAATTTCAGAAACTGAAGCACCTGGTGAAAATAGCCCGATTTCTGCCTTTGAAAAATCAAAATGTTCCAGATCTTCAACTTTTATATCTTTGCCATTAAATTCTATTTCAGTGCCAGCAGAACGGCTTGATGCAACGGCATAAATGTTATTTACAGGAAATTTTCTATCCTCTAAAATCTGCAACATTTCTCGCCCAACATTTCCCGATGCACCAACAACTGCAACATTATACTTCCTAGACATATAATTTTAGTTTAGATTGAATTTGCAAAAAACTAATATATCAAAATTACATGGAAGCAATAGATAAAATGGGCAGTTTCAGCTATTATGCCACCTATGCAATAACTGGGTTTTTGACCCTATTACCGCTGGTTTCTTTTTTTGGTCATATTTTCAGTGAAGAAGGAAGGAAATCTCTCTGGGAGAATAAACTTCTGATGATGTACTTTATACTATTTTTCCCTTTCGCTTATTTTTACTGGTTTGATCAGGAAACAATTGCACTTTACACGGGAATAAGCGGTCTGGGATTAAAACTAACGTATGCTATTGCAACTTTCGCCCCCTTGCTGGATACAAAGGCGGTTGAATAGTTTGTCTAGATAATCTCGTGACGACACTATGTAAATCTTACTCATCAGCTCTGGTTTTTACATATTCCTTAACTCTGTTGTAAAGATTATCTTCTATTATGAATTTGCAGCGCAGTAAAACAAACTTGCATTTGTTTAGCTCGCCGTCATTCAAACAACTATTAGAGGAATTTAGGCATACACGTCCCCTTTCACTTATGCTACTGTCTTCCCAAGACCTTTCTGGGTCGCTAATTATTTCAGATGATCTGCTCATCTGATATTTCACACTTTCTTCAAGCCTTTTGTCTTTCACTGATTTTGGTAATTGCTCATAATATTCTACCTGTTTTACAAACTCTGGGTAGGTTTCCCTTACCATTTCCATTCTTGCCTTATCGGTAAGGTAATATTCCTGTGTTTGGTACAGCATGCGGATATAACTCCTGCGTTTTGCTGGATCTGGCTCATTATCTATTCTTTTTTGCAGTTCTGCCCTTCGCATATCCAGCTTGTCTATCAGATGTGGGTCAGGCTTGGCGTGAGCCAAAAAAGAAAAAGAGAAGGCAATAATAAATAGAGATATTTTTAGGTATAAATTCATTTTTCCGTATGAGGGTGAGTAGTGCACGTGTCTCTAATTATACTCTGTTTCAGCAGAATTTAAAACTTCTAAATTATAGTCAGGACTGTAGTCATTATCCATAAGCTTGTTGAAGAAATCAGTTACTTTCTGCTTTATAATTTCGGGATTAGTCTCATTCATCACATTATGCCTGTATTCCGCCGAGAAAGGCTTGCCGCTAGAATACCACCCGAGGTGCTTGCGTGCCATGCGTGCGCCCATAACCACCCCAAAATGCTCCAGCATAGACTCAAAATGTTCCAGTACAGTTTCCCTTTGCTCCTCTAATGAGGGCGGTTTTAGTTTATTTCCCGTTTGCAGATATTCCGCTACATTATTTATAAACCATGGCTTGCCATATGCACCACGACCTATCATAACGCCATCAGCTCCTGATTCATCAAGTGCATTCTGGGCTTTTTCATAAGTGGTAATATCACCATTGACTATAACAGGTATATTCACTGCTTCCTTGACATTCTTTATTAATTTCCAGTTTGCGGTTCCTGTATAGAATTGGCAACGGGTTCTGCCGTGCACTGTAAGTAGCTGTATCCCTACATTTTCAGCTCTTTTAGCAAGGCTTGGGGCATTTAAGCTTTCATAATCCCATCCTAACCGCATTTTCATAGTTACAGGAATTTTTACCGCTTTAACTGTGGCTTCCATAACCTTCATTGCAAGGTCTTCATCTCGCATCATAGCACTTCCTGCGTGTTGACCCTTTGTAACTTTTTTTACAGGGCAACCAAAATTTATATCGATTATATTTGCACCTCTTGCCTCGTTAAGTCTGGCGGCTTCTGCCATAAGTTCTGGGTCGCAACCAGCTAATTGTACAGAAGAAGGGTAAGTATCATCATAAATGCCAACCCCTGCTTTCTTATAACTTTGTTGCTCGTGATATATCATTTCCTTGCTAGCTATCATTTCTGAAACCACTAAGGCCGCACCATATTTTTTCTTTACCAGTTTTCGATATGGGGGGTCTGTTACGCCACTCATCGGGGCGAGAATAACATTATTCGCGAGCTCAATATTTCCTATTTTAATTCCCACAATTAACTGTAAAATATTTTAAAAACATAGAATTATATAGCAAAATGACCTCAAAAAGCAAGGTTGCAGTTATGATAGTTGCGGCAGGCAAAGGAGCAAGGCTTGGCTCTGACCTTCCCAAACAATACCTGAAAATTGAGGGTAAAACTATTTTAGAGCATAGTATTGAGGCATTCAGTAAAATTAAAAATATCTCTACAATTCATATAGTTATCTCTAAAGAGTATGAAAAAATCTTTAATTCTAGCATCCAGCACCCAGTTTCCTATTCTTTCGGAGGTGATACCCGTCAGGAGTCTGTTTGCTTAGGGTTAGAAGAATTAAAAAAACATAAGCCGAATAAAGTTCTTATTCACGATGCGGCCAGAATGTTTACATCCGAAGAGCTTATATCGGAAATAATAAAAAAATTAGAAAATCATAAAGCTGTGATACCAGCCCAGAAAATTGCAGACACAGTGAAAAAGATAAAGGGTGAAAATATAGTTGATACAATAGATCGAGAAAATCTAATTTCAGTTCAAACGCCACAGGGTTTTGATTATCAAACGATAATGAAATTACACCGCAAATATAAGGGGAAAAATTTTACTGATGACTCCTCCCTTTTTGAGAAAGAGAATATGAAGGTAAAATATCTTTTAGGCACAGAAGATAACTTTAAAATAACAACCGAAAAAGACCTGATGAAAGCAAAAGAAAAAATAGAAAAGTCAAAACAGAACAGAATAGGTATAGGTTTTGATGTTCACCAGTTTGAAGAAGGTGATGGGGTTATTTTATGTGGAATAAAAATACCTTATAGCAAAAAATTAAAAGGACACTCAGATGCAGATGTTGCGTGGCATGCGCTTACAGATGCAATGTTAGGCGCACTAGCAAAAGGTGATATAGGTGATTTATTTCCTGATAATGATATGAAATGGAAAGGAGCAGACTCAAAAATTTTTTTAAAAAAAGCTGATGAACTGATGAAAAAAATGGGCGGTAGAATAATTAATATTGATATTACAATTATTGCCGAAAGACCAAAGCTTGGTGATTATAAAAAAATTATGGCAGAAAATACTGCAAAAATATTAGATATTTCTGAAACGCAGGTAAATGTTAAAGCTACAACTACTGAAAAACTTGGGTTTGTGGGTAGGGGTGAGGGAATATCATCACAGGCAGTTGTTTCTATTTTGTTGTAATTTAACCTACTTGCAATTTCATCTATGTAATTTATACAAGTTGGTTAATCTAGTAACCAAAAATCAGTTATTGCTCCTTATCTATGAAAATCCAAAATATTGCACTTGTATTGTTAACTTCCATAACGGTATCTTCATGTTCATTCTTTTTTGATGATGAGAATGAAGCTTATTCCTCATCCAATGATCCGCTTATTAATAGGTCAGAGGAGAGTTTACCACTTGATAAGGAGTTAAAAAGGATCACAGAGGATAGTAATGATGCACTTTTAGCAGCAGAACAGCGGGTTGAAGAAAAATTGATTGCTGAACAGCAAAATACCGCAATTAACATTGAGCCAGTAAAGATTGATACTAAAAATCTCAATGATGAACTTAAATCTAGCTTGAAGCAGCTTAACCTTAATCAGGCACAAATGCAGCGCCCAGCTTCACAGAACTATGATGTTAGGGTGACACCAAAAGTTATTCCTGCGGTTAACATACCGCTTGCTACAACAGAAGTTCAGCAAGCAGAAAATCAAAATGCACAACCTGTAATTTCTTCACAATCAGAAAATCTTGTTTCAGAAAATAATTCAGTGCCAGAACCTATTTCTGGTGATGCTCAGGTTGGTCAATGTTATGGTAAGGTAAAAGTTGCTGGAAAATACAAGTCAGTAACTGAAGAAGTTGTCGTTGAGCCTGCAAAAACAAAAACCGAAATAATACCTGCAAAATACGGTTATAAAACCGAAGAGGTAGTTATTAAAGAAGAGTCTTTTAAATATGTTCAGATACCTGCTAGGTATAAAACCATTAGGGAAGAAGTGGTTATTGAGCCAGAAAAAAAACAGATAATAACCATTCCAGCACAATATAAGGCAGTAACGGAAAGGGTTATGGTTAAACCTGCAAGGAAGGTTTGGACAAAGGGCAGAGGCTTGATAGAAAAACCGGGTGAAGATGGTGAGATTATGTGCCTGAAAGAAGAGCCAGCTGTTTATGAAAACGTAACCAAGCAGGTTATGGTAACGCCAGAGCGCACTGAAACTAGGGTAATTCCCGCGGTAAAGGAGTTAATTGAAAAACAAGTTATTGATCAGCCTGCAAGAATTGAAAAAGTTGCAGTACCAGCATCTAAGACTAATATACAGAAAAAAATAGTAATAGAGCCAGAGCAGACCAGAAATGTTGAAATTCCTGCCATTAAAAAGCTTGTAACTAAAAAAGTTCCTATCTCTGAAGACAGGATAGATTGGGCACCTATAGTATGTAATGATAATTTGCGTATGGGTCTGGTGTCGCAAATACAGGCTGCCCTGAATGCCAAAGGATATAATGTGAAGCAGGATGGTAATTTTGGCAAGGAAACCTCGTTAGCACTTGATAAATTCCAAAAATCACTGGGTTATGAATCTTCGGGTATTGCACTCCAAACTCTGAAGGCTCTTGGCATCAACTATTAACGGTTTTTATGCGTTTCAGTATCAAGCCCCTGAAGATTTCAGGGGCTTTTTGTTTTGAAAATTGTAAAAAATAATATAGAACTCTCATAAATATTGTGTTTATGAAATATAAAATATCCATTTTAGGTGCTAGCGGCTACACAGGTGTCGAACTTATAAGGCTGTTACTAACCCACAAAAATGCTGAGATAGTAAGCCTTGGCGCTGAAACTTCTGCAGGGAAGGATATTACCGAAATTTACCCGCATCTTGCATTTTACAAATTGCCAAAATTACAGAAGATAGAGGAAATAGATTACAATAATGCTGATGTTATTTTTCTTTGCCTGCCACACGGAACAACTCAGGAAATTGCCCTAAAACTTCCTAAAAACAAACTGATAATTGACCTTTCAGCAGATTTCAGGTTAGAAAACCCTGTGGATTACAAAACTTGGTACGAACATGAGCACAAAGCTATGGGTATCCAAAAAAATGCGGTTTATGCACTTACAGAGATAAAAAGAAAAGAAATAACCAAAGATAAATTCATTGCAAACCCAGGTTGTTACCCCACTTCAATTTTGCTGCCACTAATTCCTTTGCTGGAAAAAAATTTGATCGAGAAAACTGGTATAATCGCTGATTCAAAATCAGGCATTTCAGGCGCAGGAAGAAAGGCAAACCAAGCTAACTTACTTTCGGAACTGGCAAATAATTTTAAACCTTATGGTATTGCAGGGCACAGGCATATTGCGGAGATAGAGCAAGAGCTTTCACTTGCTGCTAAATCTAAAATGCAAATAACATTTACCCCGCAGGTTATTCCTGTCAGCAGAGGAATTTTGTCCTGTATCTATGTACAGAATGCTTTAGGTGTTACTACAGAAGAGCTAAAAAATACCTTGGTTGAAAAATACAAAAATGAAAATTTTGTTTATATTGCCAAAAGTAATACTGTCCCCACCATTGCAGATGTTGCAACCACTAATAATTGTTATATCAATATATTCGCAGATAGAATTAGTGGCAGGTCAATTATAATCTCAACCATTGATAATCTGGTTAAAGGGGCTTCTGGGCAGGCAGTGCAGAATATGAATGTTGCACTTGGATTAGATGAGACTTTAGGTTTAAAACATTCAGCAATTTTCCCATAATGGAAAGGTTAAATAAAATATTTTCAGAGCTCAAAGCCAAAAATAAAAAGGCTTTTGTCAGTTATATCATGGGTCATGACCCTGATGAAAAAACTTGTCTAAAAATACTTCATGGCTTTGTTGCTGAAGGCGTTGATATACTTGAAATAGGACTGCCATTTTCAGATCCAATGGCCGAAGGACCAATAATTCAAAAAGCAGCGGAACGGGTTTTAGCGCAAAACGTAACTCAGAAAAAAATTCTGGAGTTGGTGATAAGATTCCGTGAAAAAAATTCTGAGACACCAGTTATATTAATGGGCTACTTTAATCCGATATATCATTATGGTATTGAAAATTTTGTAGAAGAAAGCAAAGCCGCAGGCGCAGATGGTTTTATAATAGTTGACCTGCCGCCAGAAGAAGATAGTGAATTTGTAAAGCTAACTCAAACCTTTGGTCTTTCACTGATTAAACTGACCACCCCTACAACGGATAAAATAAGGGCAGAAAAAATACTAAAAACCTCATCAGGTTTTGTTTATCATGTATCAGTTGCTGGTGTTACTGGGCAAAAAGATGCAGACATAAAACAAGCGGAAGAAAAAGTTAAACTCATAAAATCAGTAAAAGACATACCAGTTTGTATTGGGTTTGGCATTAAAACACCAGAGCAGGCAAAGGAAGCCGCAAAAATGGCAGATGGTGTTGTTATAGGCTCAGCTTTTGTAAAAATAATTGAAGAAAACCTCAGTAACACACAAAAAATGGTTGAAAATTGTATTAACCTTGCCAAGTTTGTCAGAGATGTTCTATAAATATAGCTTCTGCTATCCCTCATAATTGCCAAACCAATTTAGGAGCACAGATGAAAAAAGTTAAAAATGATATTGCTTTGGGTTGTGTGTCTTTTGTTATTGAGCAGTTATGCTTTGATAGGCTTAGCAGTAAAAAAAATAATACCCGCCTGCTTACAGAATTTGAATATTTGTTTTTCAGGGAAATAGTTAAATTAGTTAAGATGGCTTATAGGGAAGATGTATTCTCATTTAAGTTCAATAAAACTACATTTCAGTTCTTTGCGTTGCTTTTACTCAGTTACTTTAAACCAGAGAAGTTCCTTACCTTCCTTGATGCTTATGCCGTGGGTATGCCTTATTCAAAACATGCCAGAAGCAAATATTGCCAGAACCAGATAGAAAAAGCGAATGAGCCACTTAATCTAGTTTTTCTTGGCGCTGGGCTTGATATAAAATGGGTCAGTGCCTTTAACTATGATAAAGTTGCAAACAGGCTTATTCATAAAAATTCTCGTTCTGACGCCTTTGAGATAATATTGATAGATAACAGTGAAAAACAGAATGAGATACTGAGGGAAGCATTTAAAAATATCTTTGGTGAGTTACCAGAAAATATAAAGATACAAACCTTAGACTTGAAATCAAGCAACTGGGCTAAAAATCTGCCGCTTAATAATAAAATAAAAACCCGCTTCCATGCAAATGGTTTATTACCATATTTTAATGATGGTGAAACTATTGATGTTATAACCGAATGTTTTTCTTTAGATAATTCATACCAGTTTATATTTACCCTTCTGGTTGAAAGTAAAAATGTTCAGAAAATAACTTCGCAAAGCAGCGCCAGAAAAATTCAAGAAGAATCCTCTAACCAAGGTGAACAATTATTATTTTCTTTTGAAAATATTGATGAACTAAAAATTTTATTAAATAAAGCAAGTCAGAATATAAAAACTAAACTGGATATAACCGCAGAAAGTAATATTATTTTTGATGCAAAAGGGCTGGTAGAAGCTGGCAGAAAAGAAACATACATCTATACACAATCTGAAGTTGCAAAACAATTATCTCAGGTAAATATTGAGCCAGAAGGTGAAGTTCTAGTATTTTTAAAAATGAATTAGTAGGGTAATTATGCCTAATTTTAAGAGAATAATGCATGTTCTCACCACTGCTGCAAGAATGCCTATATAGCTAATAACTAATTTCTCGCTTCTTCAATTACCTGCTTGAATGCCTCATACCCAACAGCGCCTTTAATAAGCTTGCCGTTAATTACAAAAGCTGGTGTACCACGAATTCCAAGCTGCTCAGCTATAGAGCGGTTTTCATTAATATGGTTTTGTACATCAGGGCCTGACATATCTGCCCTAACTGCATCTGCATTTATACCAAGATTGGCAACAACAGCCAGAGTCTGGTCAAGATTCTGAGGCTGTGCCTCTGTAACCTTTACATAATATTCAAGCCATTTTTCTGGTGCAATTCTTGACACAGCAGTTGAAACTTTTGCCTTAACATCTGAAAACTCACCAAGGATAGGTAGGTCTTTCATGACTATTTTAAGGTTGCCATCTTCAGCAACTAAACGTGCAACATCAGGAACCGATTTTTTGCAATAACCACAGTTAAAATCATGAAAAATTACCATGGTAACATCACCATCTTTATTTCCGCCGATTGGGTCTTTAGGAGATTTTTCTAACACATCACGCAACTTTGAAATGCTTTCCTCCGCCTTTCTTGATTCCTCCATTTCACGTTTCATTTGCGCCCTTTGCAAGCCCTGAACTATAATTTCTGGGTTTTCTTCTATAAAAGAAGCTACAAGCTTGCCAACCTCATCCTTGCTTACGGAAGTAGATCCACCTTTCTTCTCAAGATAAAGGGCAGTAAAGGCAGAAGATGCAACAACAGCCAGAATGAATAATATAAGTGTAAGTAACCTTGATGCCATTTGAACCTGTTTTTAGAGTTTTTGAGTTGTATGAGCAATATATAATATAATTTATTTATCAAGCAAGCGGTCTAATTCATTTTTTAATTCAGTGAGTTTTATAAATTCAGGTGATGCTTT
>DQGZ01000203.1 GCA_003531345.1 Alphaproteobacteria bacterium
TAGAGATTGATATATTGAAAGCCAAAATTCAACCTTCAGTTTCAACAGAAAAAGAAATATCAGATGCAAAAATTGATGCTTTTTTTGCAAACTTATTGGAGGAAAAGCTGATAAAAGAAACTCAAAATATTTCGTCAGAATTAAAAGAGGGTATCACGGTTGATGTGAATAATTTTCAGGTTGAAATTTTTACAGACATGCAGGATTTGCTAGGGCTTGACCCCATTCACGAAGTTGAGCCAGAAGCTGGCTGGCCACTTGCAAAGCAATCATGAGTTCTTTAGATAATCTATGGCAAGTATGCAATGGGCAGAATAACTTTAACAAGTTTTCTATTGCCTTATTTGACCAGCATTTTTTAGATTTTTATTTTTCACCTGCTTGGTCAATAGAAAAAATTAAACGGGCGCTTGCGCTTAACTTATCTGAAAATAACCCCAATAATAATTGTTGGAAAATTTATTCCCTTACGATTAGGGAATTTGATTTTACCAATTATGTAAATTCTTGTAACCGCGACCAACATGGTAAGTTAGACCTAAAAAATGATGAGCAAATAGTAGCGTTTTATGATTCATTAAATAAGGTATTTCGTGTTTATGATTTTGTAAATAAGCGCGCTGTAATTATTATCCAAGAAGATTATATATTTAATGAGTGGGAGCTGCACAGCCCATTACGGGAGTTTTTTCATATATGGGCATTAAAAAATAATGCGTTACTTATCCATTCTGGAATCGTTTCAAAAAACGGGGTGGCAATATTATTACCAGGTGCAGGTGGTAGTGGAAAATCCACCACTACAATTTCCTGCCTGCAACATAATTTACAAACCACAGGTGATGATTATAATTTGATATTTAAAACTGAGGCAAGTTTTAAGGTGTGTACACTTTACAGTAATGTAAAATTAAAAAACCCAAAGCCTCAACGCAAATCTTTTGATTTTCCAATAATGCAGGGCTGGGAAAGTGAAAACCTAGAATATGCTGAAAAAACTATCTTCTACCCGCCATTAAATTCAACCATATGGGATAAGTCGAATCCAAAACTTACTGGTATTCTATGTCCTTATATTGCCTCACCACAGCCAGTTCAGCCTGAAATTATAACAATGAAATCAGTGGAGCTTATTAACCGCCTTGCGGTTAGCTCCATTATGCAGTCACCTTTTATGGCTAAGGAATATCTGGCGATGTCTGTGGCGCTTGCAAAGCAAATGAAAATTGCCTATCTCCATTTATCCACCGATATTAAAGCCAATGTTGAGTGTATTGAAGAGTGGTTGTAAACAATAAATCATATGAAATTAATTAGCGTAATAATTCCCGCCTATAATCCGCAACCAACATTGTTGGAGGCTTTAAAAAGCGTCTTTAATCAAACCTATAAAAATATTGAAGTTATATTGGTTAATGATGGTTCAGGTGATGAGCATACAAAAATTTTTACTGAAGCGAAAATAAATCACCCTGAATTAAAACTGCTGCAAGTCAATCCAAACAAAGGTGTTGCCGCTACTAGGAATTTAGGTGCATCACAGGCAAATGGTGAATATATAGCGTTCCTTGATCAAGATGATTTATGGGCGCCAGAAAAGCTGGAGTTGCAAGGGAAATATCTGAATGAAAACCCTGATATTGATTATATAACATCTCGCCAGAGATATTTTTTGGCGGATAATGTAACTCAAGCACCAAGCTGGGTTAAGCCAGAGCATATCAATACTAGTTTACCAGGTTTTTTACCAGGAACTTTAATGGTGCGTGCTGCCGTGTTCAAGAAAACTGGCGGTTTTGATGAAAGTTTGAAAGCAGGAACAGATGATGTAGATTGGTTCTTCCGTGCTAATAATGGAGGGCTTAAAACTTTTGAAATGCCTAATGAGTTTTTATGTAAACGCATTCATGGTAAAAATTTAAGTGCCTCAGCACTGGCGCATAACAGAGAATTATTATCGGTAGTCAAAATGAATTTACAACGCAAAAAAGCAGAGCAAAAACAATTATCAGTAATTATACCTTGTTATAATGGAAAAAAATATATTGAAGAAACATTGAAAACTATAACCGCACAAGGTGATTATATCGGTGAGATAATTGTGGTAGATGATGCCAGCACAGATGGAAGTGCAGAATATGTTGTAAGCCTGAACTATCCAAAACTTTCATTATATCGGTTAGAAAAAAACCAAGGCATAAGTGCCGCACGCAATTATGGTGTTGAAAAGGCAAAATTTCCATTCATCGCATTTTTAGACGCTGATGATCTCTGGACAAATGGCAGAACAGAAGAATTGCTCGATGCAATGCAAAAAAAAACAACCCCGTGGGCTTTTGGTTTGATTGAGCATTTCATATCAGAAGATAAAATAGGGCAGGTGAATTATGTATTGCCGCCAGTACAAATTGGTTATTTCGCCAGTGCAATGTTAGTTACAAAAGAATTTTTTAATAAAGTTGGTGGTTTTAATAAAGAGCTTAGAGTAGGTGAATTTATTGACTGGTATGACCGCGCCCGCTCAATTAATTCAACACCTTCTATAATAGAGAATATAGTGCTCAAACGACGTATTCACGGTGCAAATACTTCTATAATGGCGGAAAGTAAAAATGCTCGTGATTACTTAAAAGTTGCCAGAGATGCCATTGCTCGCAAAAAGCAGAGTGCTTAAATATATATGGATTTTCAAACTATATTAAATTTATGTGATGAAGGCAGTTGGAAAATTGCTGATAAGGAATTAAACCAATATATACGTAAAAACCCTGACCAGCCTAAGTCATA
This sequence comes from Alphaproteobacteria bacterium, assembly GCA_003531345.1. Classification (GTDB taxonomy): domain Bacteria; phylum Pseudomonadota; class Alphaproteobacteria; order Rickettsiales; family UBA8987; genus UBA8987. The sequence continues at coordinate 2,788 of DQGZ01000203.1, forward strand.
CGCAATAGCAGCGCATGTTATATTGCGTCAGGGAAATTGCGTTGCAGCCCGTTGGCTTTTAAATAAGGCGCAGGCATTAACACCAGAAAACCCAACTGCCATTATTGAAAATATCTGCCTTGATTTTTATGAGGCAAAATATGAGCAGGCTTATCGAAAAATATTTCCTGCATTACTTGAAAATGCTCCGCAAGAACACCCGATATTTCTTATCGCAGCGTATCTCTGCTGTTTATATAATGATGTGAGTCTTTATAAGCAATTGCCTAAAACACCTTATGAAGCAATAATATCAGGCTATTTAATGCAAAATGATATTGCCGCTAAAAATAGCAAAAATGCTGAATGGAATGGTTTTGAAAAAACATTTTCATATGTAAAAACGGGTGATAAATTAATGGCGTGTATAGTTGCAAAATACTCAGAAATGTTCTTCCCCAGTGAGGCAAACAGCTATGCGGTGCTTGGTATGTTTAATTTATATGCAGGTTTCTATGAAAATGCCGCACGTAATTTTCATGAGGCACTATTTAGAAAAACAGATTTTGCGGACATTATAGAGTTAAACCAGTTCTTTCTTCTTGCTCGCCAGCAAAAATTTATCAGGGCGATAAAACTAGGTTTTAAACTTGAAAAAGCTGGAAAATTTAACTTAAAAGCGCAGGCAATAATATTAGATATTATGCTGCGAGTTGGTTATAATAAAAATGTTATGCAGCAGCGTTTAAACTTTCTCGAAAAGCAAAATAATATAAATATAAAACCTTACCTTGATGTTATAAATTTCCGTATACAATTAATAAATTCTCTTGTCACTCACACTCAGGTAATAAGGCAATTGCAGCCATATATAAACCAGCCAAATTGTTCGGCTGCCTACCTTTATTTTTATGCTGACCTTATAGAAAATAGCGATGTTAAAAATGCCAAAGCTTTTGCCGCAAGAGCGCTTGCGCTTGAGCCTGTTCACCCAAGCGCGCAAAAATGGAGTGATAATCAGGAGGTAAGCCATATCAATTTTGAATATGCTGGTTTGTTTATCCCTAAAGAGCATGAAGGCAGTGCGTGGCCAACTACAACCCAAATGGAATTGCTTGAAATTACCTTTTCAACACCAATAGCAAATCTTGCAAAAAGATGGAGTGATTTTACAAGCCAGCACTCACTTTACACGCTTGAAGCTGGGTCAGCAAGGTTATTGCCGCTGGTATATAAAAAACTCAGCACTTCGTTAAAACAAACTGATATTTCGCAATTTGAACTACTTAGCGGTATCTGGAAGAAAAGCTATTTTGAAAATGCTTTGCGCTTAAAAAGCATGCTGCAAATTGTAAAAAATTTAGAAGAAAAGGGCGTAGAAATTATATTACTAAAAGGCATGGCAAATGCCTTGTCTTTATATGATGATATTGGCTCTCGCCCGATGTCTGATATTGATATTTTAGTGTCAGATAAGCAAATAGAGCAGGTGGATACAGAGCTTAGGAATCAGGGGTGGAAATGTGATGATGAATTAAATAAAGACAGAACCAGATTCACCTACGCAATGACATATCGCCACCATAACGGCACAATAATTGACATGCATTGGCGCCCGTGTGAAAACCTCAACGCTGATTTTTATAATGATGATGATATAGGTTTGCCAAGCTACACGGAATTTATGGAGAAAAAATGGGCAATACTTTCCCCAACGATAAATCTGCTTTGCACTATCCTGCACGGTGTGGACTGGAATCATTTATCACCAGTGCGCTGGATTGCAGATTCGCTCTTGATATTAAACAAATTTAAAAGGCAAATAGATTGGCAGAAAATATATTTTCTTGCAAAAAAATATCATTGTATGCCAATACTGGCAACGGGCTTAAAATTTCTTACGAAATTTAACACAGATTTTGTAAATGAATTACCAAAAAAATTAATTGATGAAATTAATAAAGACTACGAAAATGAAACGCTGATGAAGATACGCCTGCGCTCCTATGGCCATTTAGCGAGCTTTGATGAGGCCTTCACCATGCTGAAATATTATAAAAAACGCTTTGAATTTAACGAGAATGACCATTTATTTATCTGCGGTGGTGATAAGCCAGAAATTATTAAGAAGAAATGTGCAGAATACAACATTAATTGGGCGCCACATTATGATAGAAATTCAATGCTGGCAGTAAAAAAATCTAACGCAGCAGAGTATAATTTTATTGTTATTGATGCGAATTTATCTTGTGTATTTAACTGCCTGAGAATGGGTAGCCGCGAAGTTAAAAAACTTGTCTCTTAAGGTGCACAATTTTCCAATTAAATCGTCATTGTGAGCGCAGTGAAGCAATCCAGTCGTTTATCTGGATTGCTTCGTCGCTAAAGCTTCTCGCAATAACAGTAACTAAAGGGTGGTATTAATTGTTAAGCTGTCCATCTGATGCCAAGCAATAGCAGTTTTAATAATGTTATTAAGGCTTGAGTGCTGTGGTTTGTAACTCATTAACTCAGTTGCTTTAGTTACATCAGCCACTAGTTTAGGAACATCACCCGCTCTTGGCTCTTTAAATTTTAAGTTTAAAGTTTTTCCTGATAATTTTTCTATTGTTCTTACAACTTCAATCACTGAAAAACCTTGTCCAGTGCCTATATTAAAAGTTTGCACACCATTATTTGAGATGCTATATTTTAGCGCCAGTAAATGTGCGTTAGCAATGTCACTTACATGTACATAATCTCTTACAACGCTGCCATCACCATATATAGTAAACTCAGTTCCATTAAGTGCCGCAATTATTGCGAGCGGTATCAAATGCGTTTCAGGGTTATGTAATTCACCAGTTTCACTTTTATCATCAGCTCCTGCTGCATTGAAATATCTTAATATAACTGCTGAAAAATCATTTTGTTCTTTCGGTTGTTTATGAATTGCATTTTCGGCTTTTAATTTACTTTCCGCATAAGGGTTTTGTGGTGAAGTTATTTGCTTTTCAGCAATAACATTTTCAGTAACATTGCCATAAACACTTGCCGTGCTTGAATATATAATATGTTTTACGCCAGCTTTCCGCATTGCATCCAACAATATTTCAGTCGCATGGAAATTATTGCGAAAATATATTTCAGGTTTTTTGGTAGACTCCTCAACCGAAATTAATCCAGCACAATGTATAATGGCAAGGGGTGAATATTTATTGAATATATCAGTTAGCCAAATTTTATTATTGATATCACCAACTTCCAGTGGTCCCCATTTTACCAGTTTTTCAAAACCACCACTTAAATTATCAAGTGTAACTGGGGTATAGTTTTCTGCCGCCAAAGCCTTGCATATATGGCTGCCAATATAACCCGCCCCGCCAGTAACAATTATATTTTGTTTTGATGTTATATTCATTTTGTTAACCTAAATATCAGCAAGCCAACGCCATGATGTGCAAATCAGTCATCAAGGTTTACGCAAAAGGAAAGGGGCTCATAAAGAGCCCCTTTTTTAGCAAAACTAATCAAAAAATCAGACTAGAACTTGTAGCCAGCTTTAAGCATACCACTGTGAGCGTTGTAGTCTTGTTTTATGTCGTAGTCATAATCAGCTGAAAGTTCCCACTGATCAGAGTTAAGAAGCCTGATACCAGTACCAACAGAGAAGGTATCATTTGCTGGGTCAAGACCATTGGTTGTGAAACTACCACCACCGCCTGCAAACGCAGCAGAGCCAGTAATTGTATCATCCATGAAGTCATGTTTATATCCAGCTCTAACAACTGGTCTAATAGTATTACCATTAGCCTGTTTAATATCCCAGCTTAAGTCAACACCAACGCCAGCTTCAAGCATCTGAACGTCTTTTGCGCTTACATTAGCAAGGTTCAGAACAGAAGCAGTTCCTGTTTCGCTATAGCTGCTTTCCTTATAGTTAACATAATTCAAGTTAACATTAGGTGTAACTTTGAATGTATCGTCAACCTTAATATCATGACCAACTTTAGCATTAACAACGAACTGGTCACTGTCATAGTCACCATTAGCCGTTAAGCCAACACCGCCAACATTATTTCTGGTTGAGTCAACATTACCTCTTACATAACCAACCGAGCCATTAACAAAAGTTGCAGCGTCAATTTTGTAAGTAGAGTATATAGAGCCAAAATAGTTATCGATATCAGTGCTGGTTCTGTTAGCATTTTTAGACGCTACATCAGTTTTTGATAAACCAAATGAAACACCTACAATAGCTTTATCACTTACACCTTTATCAAAACCGAATGCCATACCGTAAGTATCAGCTTCAAAACCGCTTACACCATTTCTGCGATCCTGCTCAGCCTTCTTACCGAATGCCTGCGCCCATACGGTTCTATCTTTTAAGCCATTACCTGTTGAAACACCAGTTGCGCTGGAGTCATCACCATCACGTAAAGTTTTCAGCCTTAAGTTAGTGATATTAGTTATAGCGTCTGATGTATCAATGCTTGCAGTAAATGCACCACCGTTAACAGTAGGTGTCAATGATTCCAGAATAGCAGTAACTTCTTCAGTTGTAGCCTCATTTAAGCTTTCAAGAATTTCCTGAATATCTTCGTTTTCACTTTCATTCAGACCCCAGATAGCATCGGCAACGCCGTTATTATATGAGCCGAAAGACTTTTTAGATGCAAACAAGAACAATTCAGTGTCATCACCTTCTGTTGCTTGAGTACCATCACCGATCAGGAATTCCCATAAGAATGAGTTATCTTCGATCAATTCACCATTAGTAACACCAACAACTGAGTCATTACCATCACCGATCATAATCTCGTCACCGTTATTTAAACCAGTGCCAGAAACAAAGGCTTTAACAGTTGCATCAGTAAGGTCAATATTGCCGCCTTCACCACCAATAACATTTAATGTTCCATGGTTTTCAGTACTTACAACACCAAACTCAAACGTTCCACCTTCACTGGTTGACATATCATCAAGAGTGATAGTGTCCCCAGACGTAATGCGAAGAGTTTTATCTTCAGCAACCGTAAGGTCAGATACCTGATAGTCACCCTCAGTTGTGAAATCACCACCAACAGTAACGGTTGAATTACCATTTTGGTAGTTGTTATCAATAACATCACCTATTATACGCGCATCATCACTAGTTATAGATATATCAAGAGCAGAAGTCAGACCAGTCATATAGATAGCTGAGCCAGAAGCGCTTCCGTCAATTATGCCGCTATTGTCAATACCGCCTGTGATACTGCCATTTGAAACCACTATAGCAGAACGACCTTCACCACCAATGATAGAGTCAGTGTTGTTAATACCACCTGAGATATTAGATGAATTGCCAACATAAATACCAGTAGAGCCGCCTTCAATAGTGCCATCATTATATACAGTGCCAGTAATAGTTGAGGCTCCGCTAAGGCTGATACCATAATTACCACCAGATATTGTGCCATAGTTATCAATATCACCGAAAATAACAGAACCATCTCCGTCGCTAGTTAGGCTAATACCAGTGTCAGCGCCAGATATTATAGCATCTTCATCGTTGAAAATATCACCAGTTATTACTGAGCCACCTTCGCCACCCAAGCTGATACCATCTCCATCATTACCTATTATTTCCCCAGTATTTTCTATACCACCAGAAATTGAAGAGCTAGATAGATATATACCAGTGTTTCCAGCTGTAATTAAACCATCATTTTCTATACCAACACCACCTTCACCACCAGTGATTGATGAACCATTTTGCAAATGTATACCATTATTATCACCAGCAATAACACCATCATTGTGGACAGCATCATCGTCATCTGATGATATGCTGGAGTCATCAAGATATATACCGCTGCCACCTTCAGAGCCTATAATAAGACCAGTGTTGTGAATCGCCTCACCACCTTCTGCGCCTTGTATAGTAGACTCGTTAAATAGCCCGATACCATGACCATCATTACCAGCGATAACACCGTAATTATCATCATTAAGTATATCACCATTATTAGTTATGCCACCTAGTATATCAGAAGCTGAAAGGTAAATACCAGTATTACCACCTGTAATGCTTCCGTAAGTACCGCCTTCGCCACCTACATAGTTATTTTCTATACCGCCAGATATGCCAGAACCATCAGTTAAGGAAATACCAATACTGCCACCAGATATATCACCCATGTTATCTATGCCGCCAGTTATATCTGAGTTTTCAGTTAACGATATAGCTACAGTACCAGAAATTGTACCAGTTGATTCGTTAGTTATACCGCCAGTTATTGTTGAAGTTTCATCAACAAGTATACCTGAGTTACCACCAATGATAGAACCACTGTTATTAATACCACCAGATATGATCGAGCTTTCATCAACAAAAATACCTGTACTACCACCTGAAATCAAGCCAGATACTTCGTTAGTTATACCTCCATAAAGTGCTGAAGTATCATCTAGTGATATACCATCACCACCTTCACCGCCGATTATTGAGCCGCTATTATTAATACCGCCAGCTAGTGTTGAAGTTTCATCGAGAGATATGCCATCGTTATTACCAGATATAAATGCATCAAGTTCATTCGTAATGCCGCCGCTTATTGCTGAATTATCATTAAGAGAGATACCATCATTGTTAGCGCCAATTATAGAGCCGCTGTTATTGATACCACCACTTATTGTTGAATTATTAACTAGAGATACACCTGTATTTGCACCAGAAATTGTACCAGTTGATTCGTTAGTTATGCCGCCAAATATATCAGCTCCGCCTTCACCGCCTAAAGCTATACCATCAGCACTTAAGCCAGTAATTTCACCACTGTTAGTTATGCCTGAAACTACCTGCGCCCCAGTTTGCAATGATATACCATTAAGGCCACCAGAGATTAAGCCAGTTGACTCATTGGTTATACCGCCAATAACAGATGAAGATGTGTATACTGCTATACCATTACCACCTTCGCCACCAACTATAGAGCCACTGTTAGTTATGCCATTAGTCACTGCTGAGCTACTAGCTACGAATATACCGCTAACACCACCCAATATAGAGCCACTATTGTTTATACCGCCAGATACTGTTGAAGCAGAAAGTAGTTCAATACCTACGTTGCCACCAGAAATTAAACCAGTTGATTCGTTAGTTATAGAGCCAGATATTGTTGAACCGCCTTCACCGCCTAAAGTTATACCATCATCAGTAGTACCAATTATGTCACCACTATTAGTTACACCACCATAGATACTTGAGCTGGATAAGCTTAAACCATTGCTACCACCAGAGATCAGACCAGAGTTTGTTAAGTCACCACTGCTGCCTTCACCACCAAGAGAACCAGCTTCTACTAAAGATATACCATTAGTTCCACCAGTTATTTCACCGATGTTGTTTATTGCGTAACTACCAAGACCACTTGATACCTCAGAAGCGTTTATCACTATGCCATTGCCAGTGTCGCCATCAATTACGCCGCTGTTATAGATTGCATCTCCACCCTCAGCACCCATAATATTAGAGCCATTAGAGAGAGATATACCATTAATACCGCCAGATATTGTAGCTGCGTTATCTTCTTCAATGCTGCCATTGTTGCTTATGCCGCCAGTAATATCAGAGTCTGAAAGTGATATACCTGTTGCATCACCAGAAATCAAAGCACCTTCTTCATTGGTAATGCTATCAACCACCGCATCGTTAGTCATTTTGATACCAGTATTAAAATCACCAATTATGCTTCCGCTATTATTCACACCACCTACTACGGTAGAGCTGCCAACAATCCTTATACCAACATTTCCACCAGAGATTAAGCCAGTTGATTCATTGTTTATTCCGCCAACTATGTCAGAGCTTGCAGTTAGAAGTACACCGAATCCACCTCCAGTTATATCGCCACTATTATTTAAGCCATCTTCTACGGTAGAGTTAAGACCAATTCTTATCCCAGCCTTGCTAGTACCTGAAATAGTGCCAGTTGATTCGTTAGTTATAGCGTCAACCGTAGAACCATCATTTAAAATTATACCGAAGTTACCACCTGTTATATCACCGCTATTGGTCACATCACCAAATATATCAGAGCCTACGGTTAGGCTAATACCAGCGCCATCAACGCCAGAGATAGTACCAGAGTTGGTCAGGTCACCACTGCCACCTTCACCACCCAGAGAGCCACCAGAAGTTAGAGATAGACCGTTAGTACCACCAGTTATTTCACCGATATTGTTTATTGCGTAATCATCCTCATCACCTGTTATGTCAGATGAATTGATTAGAATACCTGAGCCAGTTCCACCAGTTATTGCACCACTATTATATATGCCTGCACCACCTTCACCACCAATTATGTTAGAATCACTGGTAAGGCTTATACCGTTAATACCACCTGATATTGTAGCTGCATTATCTTCTTCGATGCTGCCATTATTTTCTATCCCGCCAGAAATAGTTGAGCCTGATAAGAATATACCAGTATCACCACCTGAAATAAGAGCCGAAGATTCATTGTTAATTCCACCATCAATAGAGCTTGCAGCTTCAACAGATATACCAGCGCCATCAACACCAAGTATAGAGCCGCTATTGTTTATAGCGCCATCTATTGAAGAGCTTCCAAATAAGCTAACGCCATCATCACCACCTGATATAGTACCAGTGTTTTCTATGTTACCACCAATAGATGAAGTAAGTGCTAACGCTATAGCATCACCAGTATTACCAAGTATTGAACCATGGTTAGTTACGTCACCTGTTATACCAGAGCCATCAAGTAACAATATACCAGTGTCACCACCGCTGATAGTTGCGTCTTCTTCATTGGTTACACTATCAATTGTAACATCTCCTGCACCGTCAATAGCATTATCACCACCGATTATGCTGCCGCTATTGTTTATGCCACCAAGTATTGAAGAGCTGTCTTCTATTAATATCGCATCATCAGTAGCTGATATAACGCTGTTTTCAGCGTTGTTGATACCACCAGTTAGAGAAGAGCTGTCAATATAGATGCCTATGGTGCTGTCATCAATGCTGCCATTGCCATCTTCACCACCGTTGTTAATCCCAAAATTTACTGTTGAGTCTTCAGTTATTGAAATGCCAATGCCACCACCTTCGCCACCAATTATAAAGCCATTATTGGTTATACCGTTTAATAATGTACTGCCTTCCTCAATTGAAATTGCAGTGCCAAAGCCCATGCCATCAAAAGATGCGGAGATCAAGCCAGTGTTGGTGATTCTGTTGGCAATGTCACCATTGTCTATAAGTACTGCTGGGCTTGTATCACTTATTGTACCTTGGTTAGTAAGACTTTGTGCGTTACCAATATTAACTGTTGAAGTTACTGTAGAGCCTGATGTTACAGTTATTGCCAGTGCCGAAGCAGGTGAAAGTGCAACGCTGGCACCTACCAGAGCTGTTCCTACTAAAGCTGTTGTGCTGTTTAACATTGGTTTAAGTGATTTAGATCCTAGCATGAGTAATCTCCGATTGGGTTGTTGAATTTGGTTTACCTAAAATTTTAATAAATTTTAGTATGAATTGTGATTGGTCTTAAGTAACAAAAATTGCAATTGCAAGTAGATTATCAAAAATAAATGTTGTAGTTTTTATTTTGTGGCAAAACTGTCGCCTAATCCCTCAAGTAGTGGGGCTAGATATTTTTCATATTTTCTCCAGCGTTCAATGGAGGTGTTGTAGATTGGTTGCCTTACCTGTGTTACGCTAGCAGTGCGGATATTGCGTGTGTTCTTATGGAATTCCAGGCAGGCATCATCCCACTCAAGGTCGCAATATTCGATGAGCTTTTTCGCCTCCGTTTCTGTATCGGCAACCAGGTCTTCATAGCATATGTCATAGAATGAACCTTTTGGCAGAACTTCATGCCAGTGGTCTATCATATTTTTGTAATTTCTGTAATAACTTCCCAGTTCTTTTAAGTCATAGGTGCTGTTCTGGTTGTGTGAGAACAACCTAGTGAAGCAAGAGATGCAAGTATCAAGCGGGTTGCGGTTCACATGGATTATTTTTGCTTCAGGCATTGCTAGGTGTATCAGCCCGATATGAAAATAATTTGCTGGCATTTTATCTGTTATTCTAAGCGCTTTTTTATTGCGTGCCTTAAGGCCAGATACATATTTTTTGCCGATATCTTTCAGTTTTTCTGGGGTGCAGTCAGCTATATTTTCAGGGAATAATATATTGCCGCTTTTGCCACGCCAGTTCATTATGTCCAGCAGGTCAAAAATTTCCCCAGCGCCATGAACATCTGGGTGGCTGGCGATTATCTGCTCCGTTAATGTAGTGCCAGAGCGTGGCATACCACAAACAAATATCGGCACATCAGACTTATAACCTTTGCCACTATGTTTCTTTATGAACTCTTTAGTGAAAACATTTTTTACTCGCTCAACAGTTCTTTCGCTGTTTTTTGGGTCGTAATGTATCTTTTTTCTTTTCAGACGGCAGCCTTCAATGAAATTCTCAAAGGATTTATCATGCTCCCCCAAGTCATCATAAACTTTGCCTAAAGCAAAATGAAGATAGATAGCTTTACTTTCTGGGAGGTCTTTTAGGTTTTTTGCTTCATCTTCAAGTAATTCTATTATTTTATCACCCTGCTTAACTTTTTTGGTCTGCGTTAAACTGAATAATGCCCCTAGCTTTCCCTGCTTATCGGAGTCAACAGACGCCTGAAATATTTTTTCTGCTTCTTTAAAATTCCCTTCCTCTAAATAAATATTTCCAATTCCCTGTTTTGCACTGCTAAGCTCGGGGTCAATTTGAAGGGCTTTTAAGAATGACTCTTTCGCACGCTCTGCATAGCCCTGTGAAAGATATATAACGCCAGCAATACTATATGCCTCTGCCAGATCTGGGTTAATTTCAAGAGCTTTTTCAATTGCCTTTTCTGCCCCCTCAAGCTCATACATTGAATTATAAGCTTTAGCTATTCCTATATAGGCCTCTGCGTAATCTGCTCTTATTTGCAGTGCTTTATCGAAGCAGTTCAGCGCTTCTCTCTCACGCTCCATTGCAACTAGGGTAAAACCTAGGTTGCAATGTGCTTCAGCATAATTAGGGCTTTTTGCTATAACATTTTTTAAAACAGTCGCTGATTCATCAAGCTGGTCAAGCCTTGATAATATAACGCCCAGATTATTCTGCGGTTCAAGGTTTTCGGGGTTGGCATTTGCAGCCCTTCTGTAATATTCGGCTGCTTTTTCATCATCTTTCTTTTCACGGCAGATACTGCCCATATTGTTCAGTGCTGGCGAAAATTTTGGGTTTATTTTTAACGCAGCAAGCTGGCATTCCTCTGCTTTGTCAAAATCTTTTTTATCAAAATATGCTATACCTAAATTACTATGCGCTGAGGCTAGGGCAGGGTCAATTGAAACTGCATTTCTGCCATATTTTATTGCATCATCAAGGCGCTTTAGCTTTCGGCATATTTCTGCCATATTAGCGTGATAAACAGCAACATCATCTTTGTTTTTTATTGCCCGCTCAACTAGTTTTGCAGCCGCTGCAATATTGCCTGCGGTAAGTGCAACCAGACCAAAGGTATGAAGGGCTTTTGCATTTTTAGGCTGGGCATTTAATACCTGCCTTAATATAATTTCTGCTTTCTGTAGCCTCCCAGCTTTGTGATGCTGTGATGCTAGTAATATTGCCTCATCGGCGGAAAATACCCGCTGCCTCTGAGGGGCAGGGGCGGGTGGTTCAGCTTCTTTTTCACTTGCCTGAACCTGCTTTAAAGATTTTTTACGCTTTGCAGGTTTTGCAGGCTTCAAAGGCTGGTCAAATAACGATGAGTTAATTTGTTTTTTTTTGTCTGGCATAGGGGCGATGCCTAAGATGGATTTTTGATCCCATGTTCTTTCTCAAGTGCTTCAAGAGCCTTGCTGAAGCCTTTTAACGGCACATCAATCTTTTGTACATTTTTAGCGCCCATGCCCTGATAGGTAATATGCATTATATTACCGCTTTTAAGTTTTTTGATAAAAACATCCTGTATGTTTACCAGAACTATGCACCCAACAGGTCTGCATAATTGAAAGGGTATTTTTACTGCTTTTGAGTTATCAATATTCATTCCCAGTCGAGATATCAAATTAACGCCAAGCGGTGCAATTACGCGCATTGCGGAAACTGTTTTTCCCCTTGCAGCAATAAATGACACGCCAAGAACAGTGTTTTTATTTTTACCAGAGGTTACCTGTTGAAATATACGGCATTGTTTTTGCCCAGTCTTCACTGATTTTAGGCATGAAAGATTCCAGTTGTCATATTTAGTCATCTCTTCTTTTACATTCTGCTTTTTTACTTCACTAGTTTCATTTTCTTTTGAAAGCAGCTTGTCAAAAAAGCTTATGGAGTGGCTTTCGGTAGCTGTCATAATTATTGTGGCAAAAGCTATTGCAGCTATGCTCAGGCAGCTATAAATTTTACGTTTAGACATTATTTTTCTCCTTCAATTATTTTTTTTAACGGGTTAAGGTGTTTCTCAAAGTTTTTCCACCTTGCAACTGAGCTTTTATATATAGGCTCACGCACTTGCGCAACGCTTGCGGTTTTCACATAGCGTTTATTATTATGGAAATCAAGGCAGGAATTATCCCATTTTAAACCGCAATGTTTGATAAGGCGTTTCGCCTGTTTTTCAAGATCATCAACCACATCTTCATACTGCACATCCAATATCGTTCCTTTTGGCAGAACTTTCTTCCAGTGGTCCATGGTTTTTTTGTAGCAGTTGTAATATTCCCCAAGCTCCTCTAGGCTGTACGCAAAACTCATGGTTTCATTAAAAAGCCGTGAGTAATTTGAAAAGCAGGTATCCATCGGGTCACGCATGGAGTGGATTATTTTTGCCTTAGGAAGCGCCATATGGATAAGCCCTACATAGAAAAAATTACCTGGCATTTTATCGCATATATGCGGTTTTTTAGAGTCAAGTTCACGGAGTTTTTTAACATAAGATTTTCCGATAGATGCAAGGGTTTTGTCATCGGCGCCCTTAAGCCATTTCATGTAAGATGAGCCAGTAGGGGCATTAGTATATTTTGAAACTATTTCAGGAAAATCCTTCAGTTCGCCTGCGCCAAAAACATCATTATGGCTGGAAATTATCTGCTCAATAAGTGTAGTGCCAGAGCGTGGCATACCAACAATAAATATAGGCGTGTCATTATCATAACCTTTTATTCCTTCACTTGTTTTTTCCTTCAGGAAAGGTTTGTTGAAAAGCTTTATTACATTATTAACTTCTTCCTTGGTACGGTTAACATCAAAACTGAACGTTGCACGCTTGAGTTTGTTGCCTAGTTCATAAGCTTTAAATGCTTCATCATACTCTTTTATATCCTCTTTTGCTTTCGCAATTGCGAAAGCAAAGCGCATACGGGTTTCCGATGGCAGGCTAGCAGAATGTTTGTTTATCGCCTCAAGTGCTGCAATATGAGGGTCGCCCTCTTTATATTTTTTAAGTGTAGATAAATTAAAATGCGAGTGGACAAAATTATTATTTGCCTCAATTGCTGCATTGAAATGTTCCTTTGCTTTTTCAAGCTCACCACGGGCGCTGAATATAGCGCCTAAATTATTCTGTGCTTCCGCATGTTTAGGGTTGATTGCAATTGCCCTGCTATAGGCTTTCACTGCCGCTTTCTCATCACCAAGTTTTTCCAGTGCGGAGCCCAGATTGTTAGCCGCCAGGCCATGGTTTGGGTTAAGCTCTAGTGCTTTGCTGTATGCCCGCACCGCCTCCTGATATTTTTTGCTATCTACCAGTGCAACGCCAAGATTATAAAAAGATTCTGCATCTTTAGGAGTGATTTTTATTGCGTGCTTTGTTTGTGCAATAGACTCTTTAAATTTACCCATTCTGCGGTATATCTCACCCAATGCCCTGTGGTAATAAGCAAGTTTATTGTCAATATTTATTGCCTGTAGCAAAAGTTTTTCAGCGGTATCAAGTTTATTCACCTTAGAGGCTATTACTGCAAGCTGGAAGTAAGCCTGATGAAATGTAGGTGCCGATTTTAAGATGCTGCGGCAAAGGTGCTCCGCACTTGGTAAATGCCCAGAATCAATAAACTTCATCGCCTGAATTATAGCTTCCTCTGGGGTGAGGTCATTTTTTTTAATGTTCTGCATAATGCTTTCTATAGATTGGATTTTTGCTTCTCCCGATGCGAAGTAATGGGCTAATATATGCTTACAGGCAGGTTTTGTAAACCACGGAAAAGTTTTTTATCATTCCATCTTAAATTTCCTTTTCCTCTATTTATATTAGGTAATTGTTCAATTATCTTGCCAAAGCTTATCCGTGCTTCAGTGCGTGCCAGAACAGTTCCCAAACAAAAATGTATACCCACCCCAAATGATAAATGCCTGTTCGGGCTGCGGGTAATATCAAAAACATCTGGGTTATCAAATTGTTCGGGGTCACGGTTTGCTGCACCTATCACAGCCACCAACTGCTCACCTTCAGCAAATTTTCTGCCACCGAACTCACATTCCTTTGTGGTGATACGGAAGGTTGCACGCTGTATCGGGCTTTCATAGCGCAACATTTCCTCAATAGCAGGTATAAGATATTCAGGGTTGTTCTTTAATTTTAGGAACTGCTCCTCATGGTTTAAAAGAACATTCATGCCTGAGCTAAGCATATTAGTTGTTGTTTCATGACCAGATATTAAAAACAGCATGCACATACTTACCAGTTCATTTCCTGTCAATTGGTCGTGTTTATCATGAGCTTCTATTAAAATACTTATCAGGTCAGTTGAAAGGTTGTTTCTGCGATATTCTATCAGTTCCGCAAAATAATTTCCCATCTCCTTAATTGCCCCGTGATATGACTTGAAATTATCAGTGCTGCTAACGCCAGAATCATAACCGCAAAGAATATCTGATGACCATTTACAGAATAACAGGTGGTCTTCAAATGGTACGCCCATAAAATCAGCAATTACAATCATCGGTAATTGCCCTGCGAAATCTTTCACAAAATCTGCCTCACCTTTCGCTTTCATTTTTGCAATAAGGTCATCAACAATTCCTTCAATGCGTGGTGTTATTCGTTTTATATTTTCCAGTGAAAACGAGTTGCTTACTAAGTTTCGCAGACGTGTGTGATCAGGCGGGTCTTGGTTCAGCATATTATAATCAAGCGGGGTAACATTCTGCTCGGGGCGAACTTTCAATACCCTTTTTGAGATAGAGACAGATTCCTTTAATATTGCCGAAACATCATCATAACGACCAAATAGCCACATCCCCTTGGAGCTTGAGTTGGTTTGATTGTGGTCAAGCCAGTAAGGGCCAGCCTGATGTAATTGGTGGTAAGTAGGGTAGGGATTATTGACAAAGTCATCAGAGTCAAAATCTATTATCTTTTTTAAAGCTGCCTGCATGTTGCTATATCTAAGACACTAAACCTTTTATAACGCCCTCAAATAATCCTTTATCATCTTTAACCTGTGACTTTGTGATGATAAGGATTTTATCTCTTACCTTTCTATAGGTGGTTGCCTTCATAGTAACCATTATATTTTCCGAATCACGGATAGCTTTTTTACATTTTATCGAGCTTTCTGCCATCCAGCATTCACGGGTCTTCTCATCATATCCAGCAAGTGCATGCACCAGAATAATTGTAAGTTGCGATAAAAACTCAAAAGTTGATAATTGTGTCAGGTGAAAGCCGCCTTCATCTGTTGGTGATGTGTAAAGTGATGTCATGCGTAGATGCGCTTTCAATGTTTTTCCATCTACTTCTACTTTTACTATTTCCCACGCTTCATCTTTTCTGCCGCCGTTCAGATACGGGGATGAAAGTTTTTTTATCTGGCTTTTAGTGAGGGTTTTTGCTGCTGATTTCATTTTAAATTTTTTTGATAATTATACTTATAGTTGCGGCACACAAAAAGCAACGACAAGTTACCCAACGACTATGATTTTATATTTTGCAGATATAATCTTCAAACTTGCCGCTTGCAGGCAATGGCAGTTTATAGTCAAAATATACAAAATTAAGTTTAAAAGGGTGAGCAAGTGCTATCAGTAATTTATCAGTTAATAGTTCCTCATCAGCTTTAGTTAATTTCTTCTGCGTAACGAGTCTTACCTCAACATCTTCAAATGAATGCTGGATAAGTTGGAACTGTAATATTGGCAACTCTGAATTAAATATGGCAACGGTAAGTGGCGCCCAGTGCCTGCTGCCATCGGG